>JABDLV010000140.1 GCA_013001815.1 Bacteroidia bacterium | reverse complement strand
AACACGAAAATTTTGGCCGCTCCACCCATGATAAAATGGGATTTAAAACCCGGGATTTATGTGGGTTTTTTTGTACCCAATTGTGAAATTGGTTTTAAGATTTGAATACTCATTAAATAGAACATATATACAAAACACATAAAAAATATGGAACTCTCACAAGATATGATGATACCTGCTGCAATTGCCTTTGTAATTGGAGCAGCTTTGGTTTGGGTTGTTTCTGCCATTATAAATAAGTCTAAAGGAACTGCGGCTGCTGATAAAGCTGCTTCCATATTAAAAGAAGCAGAAGCAAAAGGAGAATTGGCTAAGCAAGAGAAAATGATGCAAGCCAAAGAAAAGTTTATGCAATTAAAAAATGAGCATGAACAAATGATTCGTAAAAAAGATCAGCAAATAACAACTAACCTTAATAAAGTAAAACAAAAGGAAAATAATATTGCACAAAAGTTACAGCAAGTACAAAGAAAAACAACTGAAACAGAAGCAATACAAGAAAATCTCAATCAACAATTACAAATAGTTAAAAAGCGAAAAGAAGAGTTAGATAAGTCGCATCAATTACACGTAGCTCAGCTTGAAAAAATTTCGAATCTGTCTGCCGATGAAGCAAAGTCGGAATTAATGAAGGCATTAAAGGAGGAGGCGAAAACAGATGCCATGCAAACCATTAAAGAGATTGTTGATGAAGCAAAAATGACCGCTAATCAAGAAGCAAAAAAGGTGGTTATTCAAACAATTCAAAGGGTGGGTACTGAACAGGCAATTGAAAATTCTGTTACCGTTTTTAATATTGAAAGTGATGAAGTAAAGGGAAGAATTATTGGTAGAGAAGGAAGAAACATTAGAGCATTAGAATCTGCTACCGGTGTTGAAATTATAGTAGATGACACACCTGAAGCCATTATCCTTTCTTGTTTTGACCCGGTTAGAAGAGAAATAGCTCGTTTATCTTTACATACGTTAGTTACCGATGGTAGAATTCACCCTGCAAGAATTGAAGAGGTTGTAGGTAAGGTTAGAAAGCGTTTGGAAGAAGAGATCGTTGAAACGGGTAAGCGAACAACAATAGATTTAGGTATACATGGTTTGGCTCCTGAGCTTGTGCGAATGGTAGGTAGAATGAAGTATCGTTCTAGTTACGGACAAAACTTACTACAGCACAGTAGGGAAGTTGCCAAGCTATGCGCGATTATGGCCGGTGAAATGGGCATTAATACCAAACTTGCTAAACGTGCAGGTTTACTGCATGATATAGGTAAAGTTCCGGATGACAATCCTGAATTGCCTCACGCTATTTTGGGAATGCAGTTAGCCGAAAAAGCAAAAGAGAATAAAGAAGTTTGTAATGCAATTGGTGCTCACCATGACGAGATTGAGATGACTAGTTTAATCTCTCCAATTGTACAGGTTTGTGATGCAATAAGTGGAGCAAGACCAGGTGCACGTAGAGAAATTGTAGACCAATACTTGAAACGTTTGAAAGATTTGGAGTCTTTAGCTTTGGGTTACCCTGGTGTGCAAAAATCTTACGCTATACAAGCCGGTAGAGAGTTGCGAGTAATAGTAGAAAGCGAAAAGGTAACGGATAAGGATGCAGATGTAATGTCTTTTGATATTGCGAACAAAATTCAAACCGAAATGACCTATCCTGGTCAGGTAAAAGTTACAGTTATTAGAGAGACCAGGGCAGTTAACTACGCTAAATAAGGACAACACTAATTAATCTAAGATGCTTAAGAGGTTAATTGGCGACAAAGCCAGTTTAGAAAATGTTGTTACCCTCTTAACCGGTTCAGTTCTTGCGCAGGTTATTACTGTTTTGGTTACACCCGTCTTAACCCGCATATTTACAACGGAAGATTTTGGAATTTTAGCAGCCTTTACCGCTGTTACTTCATTTATTGCGTTTATATCAAGCTTCAGATATGAATTGGCAATTATGCTTCCTAAGGCTGATAAGGAGGCTAATGAATTGTTTCAGCTCGCCATAAGGATTGTATTAATTGTAAGCATTGTTAGTGGAATTCTCCTATATATTTTTGGTGATGTATTGTGCGACTGGTTGCAGGTTCCTCAACTTAAATCGTACATTTTGTTTATGCCTGTTGCGATATTATTAACCGGTTTATACCAGGTGATTATGAATTGGAATAACCGATTTGAAAGCTATAAGCGAATTTCTGCATCCAGGTTAAGCCAAAGTATTTCTACTGCAAGCACCAATGTGGGTTTGGGTGTTGCCAATTTCGGTTTCATATCCCTTATTATTGGGCAATTAGTTGGCTTGTTTATTTCCGTATTAGTTATGTTTCATAAGTGGAAAAAAGGTGTTGAGCACAAACTCTTTAGTGTTTCAAATGCAGAACTAAAAGAGCTTGCCAAAGAATACAAAGAATTTCCTATGTACAATGCTCCTCATATTTTATCCAATCAATTACAGAATAATGGTGTTATCTTTTTTGTTTCCGGATTTTTTGGTGCTGCTATTTTAGGACTGTATTCACTTACCTTAAGAGTTTTACATGCGCCTTTAAATACAATTGGGATTTCATATACTCAGGTCTTTTATAAGAATGCATCTGTGCTTTATGCCAATGGTAAGAACTTAAAAGCCTTTACTAAAAAAAGCATATTGCAATTAACGGCTATGTCAATACCGGTATTTATTGTTCTGCTATTTTTCGCTCCTGATTTGTTCGCATTTATTTTTGGAGAAGAGTGGAGAGAAGCAGGAGACTATGCACGATATTTATCTCCGTGGTTGCTCATAACGTTCATTATAAAGCCAATAAGCACCATTCCGGTTATAGTAAATGAGCAAAAGAAAAGCTTTATAATTAATTTAATAGGAAACAGCCTAATACTACTGTGCATTGTGGTAGGAGGGATTCTACTTAAAGATGTAAAAAGTACATTCTTAATCCTTTCTGCAACTCAAATATTATATCAAAGCGCATACATTGCCTGGATTGTAAGTATTTCTAATAAGAAAAATGAGGAAGTCCAGCCTTAGTTACCCGGAACTGTCTTAGATAATTGTTTGAGCATATGAGTTAACTCTTCAGACTTCTCAGTGTGCCCAAGTTTGTCATAAGAGTAAATCAAGTTTCTCAATAATCGTTTAATTATATCCACATTGGTGCAAGGTTGATAAAAGAACTCCTTAGGTTCAATTTTTAGTTTTTTCAAAAAGCTATCAATTTCTTTTTTATCAAAAACAGTTCCCTTGCTAAATGGATTTATATAAAACAAAATGTCTTTCGCCTCAGTTGGAAGTTTTGGCTTAATTTCTTCCATTTCATTTTTATATGCAAGCACAAAATGCTCAGGAAGGTTAACGCCATATACCGGCATTTTTAACTGATTTGCAATTACTGCGTAAATGATACATAATAATAAAGGATTTCCTTTACGTGTTTCTAAAACAGTATTGATATAGGAGTTTTGAGGTGCATGAAAATTCACCGTGTTACCGTTGAAGTTGTGCATTCCAAAAAAAACTTTATTTAATACACGTACTTTTTCAAGCGCAGTGTAGTTGTCATTCATTTCCAACCATGCATCACGCTTTATTCTTTCTAGCTCTTTTTCAATTTTATCTATGCTTAAGTCAGGGTACTGGTATTTCGCAATAAGAATAGCACCTTCTAACAGATCACTGCTATTGTTAGCAGCCCAATCATTTACCTCATCAACTAATACTTCAAATTGAATTTTATGAATTACTTCCTCAATGCGTTCTTGTAAAATAGCATCAAATGAACCGCCCCAGGCATCTTCCAAAAGTGGAATTACCTCGGTACCCAATGTTAATAATTTATCTTGAATGTGTTCCTGAACTTCTTGATCTTGATCATCAAGCAAGCTAATAAGAGCCTTAATTTCTTTATCTGTCATCTAATTCCTGTTCCTTCTAAAATTACGAAAATTTACCTGTATTTATTGCTATTCTGATGGAATAACTTGAATACAATTTAATTAATTGACCACGCGTAGTCAAGTAATTTGACTAAGAATCTTACATAGAGTTTACTTCAGAAACCAATTCAGAAAGAACTTTTTTGGCGTCTCCAAATAGCATACTTGTATTTGGGTTGTAAAATAGAGCATTGTCAATACCGGCATAGCCCACATTCATTGAGCGTTTATTGACAATTACGTGACTTGCATCTACCACGTCTAGAATTGGCATGCCATAAATTGGGCTGGCAGGGTCTGTTTTTGCGGCAGGATTTACTACATCATTTGCGCCTACAACCAATACAACATCGGTAGTGGTAAACTCCGGATTAACATCTTCCATTTCTGCTAACTTGTCGTATTCAACATTAGATTCAGCTAACAGAACATTCATGTGTCCGGGCATTCTCCCAGCAACTGGGTGAATGGCATATTTAACTTCTACACCTTTTTTAATTAGTGCTTCTTCTAGCTCATGCACTACATGTTGTGCTTGTGCCACTGCCAAGCCATAACCCGGAACGATAATTACCTTTTTAGAGTAATTCATTAGCACTGCAGCATCCGTAATGGTAGTGTCCTTTATGCTTCCTTGAGCATCACTGTCACCGGCAGGTCCGCCATTTTCACTAAAACCACCAAAAATTACATTCGTAAGTGGTCTGTTCATTGCCTGACACATTACGAGTGTTAGAATGGTTCCGGCTGAACCAACCAAAATTCCACCGGTAAGCATTACCTGGTTCCCATAAAGAAAACCACCAAAGGCTGCGGCTAACCCGGTAAAAGAGTTTAATAATGAAATTACTACAGGCATATCTGCACCACCAATTGGAACAACGAATAAAATACCGTAAGCCAAGGCTGCAGCAAATATGATGTAAAGAGGTACAAGTTCATAACCACCTTGCATAGTTGTATAAACTGCATATGCAGCTATAGCTAAAAGCAAAACGTTATTAATAATGTTGTATGCAGGAACTCGAATAGATTTTTTAAGCGTTCCATTTAGCTTGGCAAAAGCAACCATACTTCCCGAAAAAGAAATACTACCAATAATTAATCCGGCCATAATAATGGCAATGGTGCTAGTTTGACCGGCAGAGTGTGGATATTCAATTAATGAAATTAAAGCAGCACAGGCACCGCCCATTCCATTAAACAATGACACCATTTCGGGCATTTGAGTCATTTTAACTTTTTTAGCCACCACGAAACCAATTATTGTTCCTATGAGAATGGCTACAAAAATTAAGCTGAGTTTATAAGTGGTAATCGCATCGGGATTATACAAAAAGATAGTACTGAAAATGGCCAAGCCCATGCCGAAGGCAGCCCACAAATTACCGGCTCTTGCACTGGCAGGATTGCTAAGCATTTTTAGTCCTATAATAAATAAGACAGATGCAATTAAGTATGCAATGACTAAGTAATATTCACCCATTCGATCTTATCCTCTTCTTATTTTTTCTTTTTGAACATTTCTAACATTCGGTCAGTAACAACAAAACCACCAACAACATTAAGTGTACCTAATATAACGGCAATAAAACCAAGCACCATGCTTAATGTATGTTCAGGATCGCTGTTGAGCATTACAATAATTGCCCCAATAATAACCACACCATGAATTGCATTAGCCCCTGACATTAAAGGTGTGTGTAGCACCGCAGGCACATTACTGATAACTTCAACCCCAATAAAAACAGACAATACTAAAATGTAAACCATTTCAATGTTATCTGCGAAGTATTGAATTATTTCGTTCATCTAGAAAATATTAATTCAGTTGTAAATCTTTTTTAAGAGAAGGATGAACAATGTTGCCTTGGTGAGTAATTAATGCACCGGCTGTTATTTCATCATTCATATCCCATTGTATAGCATTCTCATTTGTTAAGTGCAATAAAAATGCACTTATATTTTTAGCATATAACTCAGATGCATTCAGTGGCAATAATGAAGGTAGGTTTGGTTCGCCAATTATTGTAACACCATGCTTCACTACTGTTTTTCCATACTCACTTATTTCACAGTTACCACCTTGTTCTACCGCAATATCAACCAACACAGAGCCATTCTGCATATTTTTAACCATGTCCTCAGTAACTAACAAGGGTGCCTTTTTGCCAAAAATAAGGGCAGTTGTAATGACTAAATCTGCAGCACTAACATGCTTTGCAATTAATGCTTGCTGCTTTTTTAGAAATTCATCACTTACATCTTTTACGTATCCGCCTTCAGTCTTAGCATCTGATGCTTCATCTAATTCTATAAACTTACCACCTAAAGATTCAATTTGCTCTTTGGTTTCCGGTCTAATGTCAGAGACTTCAACAATGGCACCTAATCGGTTGGCAGTTGCAATAGCTTGTAAGCCCACAACACCGGCACCCATTATTACAACCTTAGCGGGACGAATTGTTCCGGCTGCTGTCATAAGCATTGGGAAAATTTTACCCAGTGCATTGGCACCCATTATTACTGTTTTGTAACCTGCTAAATTGCTTTGAGAAGAAAGCGCATCCATTTTTTGTGCACGCGATATTCTTGGTATAGCATCCATGCTGCATAGGCTTATGCCTTGTTTGGCGGCAGCTTCAACTAAATCAGGATTTGTTTGTGCCCATGCAAATGAAATAAGAACCGCATCCTTTTTCATTAATTGAATTTCTTCAGTTGAAGGAGCATTCACTTTTAATATGATGTCGGCACTTTGATAAATAGCGTTTTTATCCGTAGAAATTTTTACGCCTGCATTTGAGTAATCATCATTTACAAAGTAAGATGAATCACCGGCACCGGATTCGATGGTTATTTCAAACCCTTCCTTGATTAGACTAGCGGCTACAGTAGGGCTGAGGGCCACTCTCTTTTCAAATTCTTTATGTTCTTTTAAGATCCCTATTAACACAGGTTTAGGCTATTTTTTTAAGGTTGTCAAAGGAATAAATAATTATCAACAGTTAAAAGTATTTTAAGGTCTAAATGGACAAATTGAGGCATGTTATTATCTATTACGCTTTTAGCTTGCAAAATGCCCGTCAAATACAGAGTTTTGCGCCATAATTAATAAGAATAGATGGTAAAGTACTCAACAAAGACTCTTACACTGTTGGAGGATACAATTAAGGAAAATGAGTTCGTTTTGCGATACGAAAAAGGGCAATTCAACTCAGGCTATTGTATTATAGATAATAGAAAAGTAATTATTGTAAATAAATTTTTTCAAACTGAAAGCAGAATTAATACACTTCTCGAGATCATTAATAAGCTGAAAACAGCAGGAAATTTTCATATAAGTGAGGAAGTAGAAAATATGTTTTCTTCACTTAAAAGTGAGTAATAAAATCAAATTAACTTTTTTAGGTACAGGTACTTCACAAGGAGTGCCGGTTATTGGCTGTGATTGCGATGTATGTCAATCAACAGATAAGCACGATAAACGCCTACGCACATCAGCGTTAGTGCAGGTGAACCAAAATAATTTCGTAATCGATTCTGGTCCCGATTTCAGATACCAAATGCTAAGGTCTGGCATTAAAAAACTGGATTCACTCATTTTTACGCATGAACATAAAGATCACATTGCGGGAATGGATGACATCCGTCCGTTTAATTTTATATTAAAGCAAAAAGTAAATGTGTATGCCACAGAGCGTGTTGAGGTGGCATTAAAAAGAGAATACCCATATGTGTTTGAAGATTTTAAATATCCGGGAGTTCCTGAAATTGAATTACACATTATAGATGAAAATCCATTTGAAGTGAATGGAATTCAAATTGAACCCTTGCCTGTTTTACATTACCAGTTACCGGTTTTCGGTTTTAAAATTGATGGGCTATGTTATATAACAGATGCCAATCATATTCCTGATGAAACAAAAGAAAAGATTAAAAACTGTAAAGTGTTAGTAATTAATGCTTTAAGAAAAGAAACGCACGTTTCTCATTTCAATTTAGAAGAGGCGTTGGCATTAATAAAAGACCTAAATCCAGAAAAGGCTTATTTAACCCACATAAGCCATCAATTAGGAAAGCACCATGATGTGGAGAAAGAGCTTCCATCAAACGTCTTTTGTGCTTACGATGAGCTAGAAGTGGTTTTGTAAAGCGCAGTAAATCAGCTTAGTAGTAAATTATCTCTTATATAACATTTGTAATATATAGGTCCAGCAATATTTCGTTAAATTCGCACATCGCTAATCTAAAATTATAACTATGAGAACTTGCCTTACCCTTGTATTCCTATTCCTTTTTAGTTTTTCTGGTTTTGCCGGAAATCATGTTCATCATAATGATGATCCATTACTAAAGACATTTATTGAAAATAACCAACGCATACCGGATGAAGTGTATCAGGCAGAATTGAGAAATCAACCGGCTTGGCAAAACTTTATGCAAAACCATGGTACTTGGTTTGTAACATTTAACGAAGAAAATGCAAAGCCACACCGTGCTTATGGAAAACCAATTGCCATGGGTAACAATGGTAATGAAGTTAACACTGCCATTGATTTTATTAATAATCACTTAAAAGATTTTAATGTACCGGTAAAGGAGTTGCAATTGATGAGTTCCATTGAAGGAACGAAATATCATTTTGTGCATTTTAATCAGTACCACAAAAATTTAGAAGTGCTATTCACTCGTTCAACCATCAAATTAACATTTAACAATGAAGTGGTAATGTATTCACTTGATGTGTATGATGACATAGATGTGAATACTGTTCCTTCTTTAAACTTAGTTGCTGCTCAAGCTAGCGCAAGCAGTGGTGTTGCAAATGTAACTGCCATTGAAAAAGGTGATTTAAAAATATTGCCAATTCCTTCATATCGCAGTAATGATTACCGTTTGGTGTATGAAATAATGGTTAAAAATGAAGATGCTCACGGTATTCCTGCGCATTATTACACATTGGTTGATGCCCATACTGGTGATGTATTATACAGACATAATGAAGTAGCACACTGTTCAGGTGGTACAGATATTACTTGCAGTGGAACTGTTTTAGAAGATGGATTTTTTAATCCTGCAAGTGTGCAAGGATTACCTTATTTAAAAATGGTTGAAAATGGAAATACACATTTTGCAGATGATGCTGGTGACTTTAATATTTCTATTACTGGAAACGTAAATGGTAACTTCACATTAGAAG
>JABDLV010000139.1 GCA_013001815.1 Bacteroidia bacterium | reverse complement strand
TGTATAGATTTCCACTGGTGTACAATAAAAACTGCCCTGCATGACTAGAGCCGGTAAACTGAAACGTATTATAATCTAAATAAGAACTTAAAGAATCTTTAATACGAATGTTTGCAATAGTAGCATTTGTATTGTTCTGAAATCTTATCCTGTAGCTTAACCAAACTCCACTTGTTAAGTTCTGAATTTCAACTTCAGTTTTATCAACTGTTTTTAAATTATTCAGAGAAAACGGGGCTGGAAGATTACTGGGTGGCGAAAATTCTGTTTGATAAAATGAATCCTTAATCAACAATGTTTGCCCCTGCACATAATTAGCTTGCAGAAGAAATATACCAAGGGCAAGAAAAAACAATCCTTTAAGTGGGAATTTCATGGAAACAGAATGCTTTCTATATTAGATGTCAATATAAGCAATTAGGTTGCATCCAAAAAAAAAGCCCCGAAACTAAATGCTTCGAGGCTCTTATTATAAATCATTGAATTTGAGTTCTATTCAAACATTACCTTCTCTAACCAATTAACCACATCAATTAAGTTCTGTTCGCTTATTTTATGCCCTACAGGGTACAATTTGAACTGATGTGGAATGTTTACGTTCTCTAAGAATTTCATCGACTCTACGGCTCTATGGTAAGGAATTACCTTGTCATCTACCCCATGGCTAATAAACAAGTGTAAATCATCTAAGTCTTCTTGCTTTCCAATTTTTAATTTGTTCGACTCTAAAATATATGAACTAAGAATAGCAGAACCTTTTATTAAATGAGGGGTTGAAATGGAAAACTGATAAGCCATCATTCCACCCTGACTAAATCCCATAAACACTATGTTTTCCGGATCTAAGTTATACTCTGCAATAGCTTCTTCTAAAAACTGCAGAATTATCAAACGGCTTCGTTCTGCTTGTGCATCATTGCACATAATTTTATGCCCTTCAAAACGCATATTAAACCATTTATGTGAATCGGGTTCATCAGATAATGGTGCTTGTAAACTGATTACAAATATTCTTTTGTCAATTGCACGTGCAAGTGGCATTAAGTCATTTTCATTGCTGTTTAACCCATGCAGCATAATTAATGCCGGCACAGGTTTATTGCCATCTCTAATTGCCTCACGCACCTGATGTTTTAGAGAGAAAGGATAAACACTAACGTTTTCCTTTATGTCTATAGCGCTCTCAATAGGTGTTGTTTGACACGCACCAATGATTGCACAAATAATTAATAGTATAAAATATCGCATAGCCTGTTCGAAATTTAATTGTCTAAAAAATTAAGCACTGTATTATGGGCTTCCTCGTTCCAAAGGATTTCATTATGCCCCAAATTTTTAAAAGTTTTTAGTTGTGCTTTAGGCCATTTTTTGGTTATATGAAGTGCATCTTGAATGGGCACTACAATATCATGTTTATCATGCAACACAAGCACCCGGTTTACAGATGCATTCTGAGCATAATTCGCTAAATCAAAATCGGCAATATTGGTATTGGTTTTTTTCATAATCCGATTCATCATCAACTTTTCAATATTCTTGTTAATCTTTAAGTAATGTGCAAAACGACTTATTACGTTATTAATTTGAGTAGGTGCTGCAACCATCACTAAATTATTAATATGTCTACTTGTATCATGTCTTGCCAACGTGTACAGTGCACTACTTCCTCCAAAAGAATGGGCAATCACTGTGTCAACCGTTTTTAATTCATTCATTATACTTTCAATCGCCTTTCCAAAATCAATCATGTTGGTTTTAACCGCTTTGTGCGCACCATGTGCCGGGCCATCAAATGCATAAACACTATAACCACTCTTTACTAGTCCTGGCACAAAACCACCTAAACTGGCACTGTTTCCTTCCCAGCCATGCACTAATAATGCATTCTTACTTCCATCGCCCCATTTGTATCCGTGCAATACATCATTGTTATTATGAAAGGATATGGCTGAGCCCATTTTTAATACTTTTTTCTTAAATGCTCTAACCTTCAACTTTCTAGGAGTAAAAAATAAATTCAAAGCTTGTTTCGCAGCCAATTTTGGCACTATGCTACCCACATGCTTAAAATACCATCTTAAAGCTTTTACACTAAAGGGAATATCTCTGCCCGCAGCATTTGCGTTAGCGAAATAAGAATCGCTTGAATATAAATCTTGTTCCTCCATAAAAGTATTGCAACTAGATAATACAAAATTAAAGACAAAAATCTGAGTAATTATGCTAAAACCGTTACATTTTGCCGGTAAATTCTAATTATTTTAAGTGTTAGATTTTGACCAAATTTGTATGATAATTCTATAGCTTTTGAAAGATAGTTTTGCATTTTTATTCCTTGTGGCATTTATCATCCTCAATTGTCATCCAAAACCGGGCGATGAGGCTCATTTTCAAGAAAACCCAAGCCTTGAATTGCTTATTCCTTACAATTTAAGCGCACCCGATCAGACATGGTGGTTACCACATGAATTGCAAGAAATTTCAGGAATCACGCCAATATTCAAAGACAAAATTGCTTGTGTTCAAGATGAAAAGGGCATTGTATATATATACAATACCAAAACCGAAGCCATTGAAGATGAATATAGATTTTCTAGAAACGGAGACTATGAAGACTTACACTATGAGGATGGACATTTTCATGTTTTAATGAGCAACGGAAAAATACATGAGTTTGATTATATAGATAGCTCCTTTATTTCTGAACCTATAAAGACTGGATTAAAAAACCTTGATTTTGAGGGCTTATGCTTATCCAACGAAAGAAATAAATTTTTACTGGCGCCAAAACTGCAGAACAATCTGTTTGTTTATAATACTGAGCAGAACATGATTGTGGATTCTATTCAGATTAAGAATTTTAACGCAGACAAATTAAAGGCTTCGGCAATTGTGGTTGATACTATTAGTAACCATATTTATGTTTTATCAAGCCCAAACAAAAACCTGCTTATTTTAGACTATGATTATACATTGGTACAAACCATTGAAATAGATTCAAAAGTATTTAAGCAACCCGAAGGAATGTTTATATCAAAGGAAGGTGATTTGTACATTAGCAATGAAGGAAAAAAAGGGAAGGCAAATATTTTAAGATTTAAAAGACAGAATGAAAAAGACAATTAATCTACTATCGGTTTTACTGCTCATTTTTATTTCAGCCTGTACAAGCACTGAACCGTTTTACAATAATGAAAACAAAGAGTGGAACAAATCTTCTTTAAAGGGTAAAGAAGTAATGCACCGAATTTATTGTATTGGTGATGCCGGTAAAGTGGACACTACCAGTAAAAGCACTATGGCACTGCTAACTAATTTATTAAATGAAGATGGCACGAATGGAACCGTTTTATTTTTAGGTGATAATATCTACCCAATTGGCATGCCCGATGAAGAAGGTGAAATCAGAACAGCAGCAGAAAAAGCCATTAATTGGCAAATGGATGCAGTAAAAAATTATGATGGAAACGTTTGGTTCATTCCCGGCAACCATGACTGGAAGCAAGGAGCCAAGGGTGGCTTAGACTATGTACAAGAACAAGAAAAGTACGTTGAAGAATACCTAAACAGAGGAAACTCATTTATTCCTAGTGATGCATGTCCTGGACCGGATGTAATAAACTTAACTGACGAACTGGTATTAATTGCCGTAGACACGCAGTGGTGGTTGCACAACTGGAATAAAGAGAAAAAAATGAATGAGCATTGTGAAATTCAAACCAGACAAGATTTTGCAAAACAATTACAAGATGCCATAACAGTTAACAAACACAAAAAAATAATACTTGCAGTGCACCACCCTATTTATTCTCAAGGTCAACATGGCGGTCATTACAAATTAAAAGATCATATTTTTCCACTAACGGAGCTAAATGAGAACTTGTACATCCCATTACCCGGTTTGGGTTCAATTTATCCTTTAGGCCGAAAGTATTTTGGTTCGGTTCAAGATTTTGCTCACCCTAAATACCACTACTTGAGAAAGGCTGTACTTAAAGCTACCAAAGATGTAGAAGATGTAGTATTTGTTTCCGGACATGAACATAACCTGCAATATTTGAATGTGGACAATCAACATTTTGTGGTGAGCGGTTCAGGCAGTAAAGTAACTCAGGTGGTTAACAGTAAAAAACTCTCTTATGGTCAAGCAACGAAAGGTATTAGCCGAATAACCTATTTAAAAAATAATGAGGTTTGGCTTGAAATGATTGAATCTGATGGTTCTAAAAATGGAAAAATAGTTTACCGAAAATTATTAAGCAACAAGGAATATCAGGCTCCACCTACCTATGATGAATTGGCGAAGCAATATCCAATAACAAAGAATGACACTGTTATTGAAGGATCAACACTGTATGGTGCAAACAAGTTTAAACGAAGCATGCTTGGAGATCATTACAGAGATTTATGGGCAACACCATTTGAAGTATCCATTGCAGATCTAAGTTCAGAACATGGTGGCCTTACTCCTATTAAGCGTGGTGGAGGATTTCAAACGGTTTCATTAAGAACTCAGGCTCCCAATAAACAGCAGTACGTTTTTAGATCTATTGATAAAATCGTAATCAAATTGGTTCCGCCATTAATGGAAAATACCTTTGTTGTTGATTTGGTGCAAGACCAAATTTCAGCTTCTCATCCATTTGCTGCCGTAACCATACCTAAACTGGCTGATGCCGCAAATATTTATCACACTAACCCTCAATTGGTGTATGTACCTAAACAAGCTGCACTGGGTAGTTTCAATAATATAATTGGAGAAAAATTGTATTTGTATGAGGAGAGACCGGCCGGAAATTGGAACGAAGCTCAGTTTTTTGGAAACTCGAAGAAGATTGTAAACACAGGTGACGTTATTAAGAAAAGTCAGAAAAGCACCAAGCACATAGTAGATGAAGAATGGACTCTAAGATCAAGAATTTTTGATGTGTTTATTAATGATTGGGACCGCCATGATGACCAGTGGCGTTGGGCAACCATAAAGGATGATGAAAAAACGGTTTATCGTCCTATACCCAGAGACAGAGACCAGGCGTATTATAAGTTTGATGGATTTATTCCCTGGTTAGCCAGTAGAAAATGGGGAATTCCAAAATTTCAAAGCTTTGATGTGGATACCAAATTTATGGGAGGCTTAATTTTTAATGCCAGATACTTTGACAGAGCATTTTTAAGCAGAATGAGCAAGGATGATTTTATTAAACAAGCACAGTTCATTAAAGACAATGTATCTGATGAAGTGATTGATGAGGCCATACAATCATTGCCACCTGAATTATACTCAGTTAACGGAAAGCATATTGAAAGCACGTTAAAACAACGCAGAGAGAACTTAGTTGACCTTGCAACTGACTTTTATGACTTTATATCAAAACGTGTTAACGTGGTAGGAACAAATAAAAATGAACGTTTTATTGTTGAGCGATTAGAAAATGGAAAACTGAGTGTAAAGGTTTATCAAATAAAAAAGGATGGAAAAAACGGAGTTCTTTTTTATGACAGAGAATTTAACAGAGATGAAACAAAGGAAATAAGATTGTTTGGTCTAAAAGGAAAAGATGAATTTCAAATTACCGGTGATGTAAAGAAGAGCATTCTAGTGCGCATCATAGGAGGAAAAGGAAAAGACTCTGTTACCGATGAATCTCATGTAAGTGGAATTAAAAACCATACTAAACTATACGATCTAAAAAAGAATACCACGGTTATAAATGGTGGGGAGTTGAGAAAGAAGTTATCTAATAACAAAAGCGTGCATGAATATGACAGATATGAAGTAAAGTATAACAAAGTTACCCCTGCCCTATTTTTAGGATACAATGTGGATGATGGAATATTCTTAGGTGGTGGTGCAAGCATAACTACTTACGGATTTAGAAAAGAACCTTATGCCACCCATCAAAAAGTTATAGCGAATTATGCGCTTGAAACGGGCTCGTATAATTTTGAATATGAAGGTGATTATACCGATGTGCTTCATCCATTTGATGTTGAATTAGACTTAAAAGTAAATGCACCAAATTACATCAGGAATTATTTCGGATATGGCAATGAAACCGCTCTAAAAAGCGAAATTATAGGCAATGAAGACGATGATGACTTTAACCGTATAAGGTTAAATCAAGTTATTACCAGTGCACTGCTGAACTATGATTTTAACAAGTACCACTCTGTTTCATTTGGACCCTATTTTCAGTACACAGACTTACAACGAAACCAAGATAGAATTACACAAAGCAGTTTATTTGACACAACCGGTATTGCCTTAACTGATTTTGAAGAGAAACGATATGGCGGAGCAAAAGTAAAATACAAGTTAAAGTATGTAGACAATCCATTGCTGCCAAGCAGAGGAATAAAACTGAATACCGGGTTTAGTTACCTAACTAATTTAGATGAAACAGACTTAAGCTATACTAAGCTTGAAGGCGACCTTAGATTTTATTACTCCTCTATTCCACTTCGTACAACATTTGCAATTAGAACCGGAGGTGCAGTAAATAATGGAGACTTTTTGTTTTATCAGTCTAATACCATAGGTGGTAAAGACCAATTGCGAGGGTACAGACATGATCGATTCTACGGTAAATCTTCTTTCTACCATAATTATGAAGCAAGAATAAAAATTGGGAGCGTTAGAACCTACATTGTACCTGCAAAGTATGGCATTTTTGGTTTTGTAGATAATGGAAGGGTTTGGGTAGAAGATGACACCAGCGATAAATGGCATCAAGGCTATGGAGGGGGTGTTTGGTTTAGCCCGTTTAACGTGTTTGCATTAACACTGGGCTACGAAAAAAGTGAAGAAGAAGAATTGATTAATATTCAATTTGGGTTTCAGTTTTAAAAAATGCCCTGACCTTAGTGGCCAGAGCATTCTGAGTAAAAATAACCCAATATTCAAACTTAATAATAAACTAATTTGCCCTATAGCTTAAAGCCTTGGGGTACTTTATACTGAAATCATACTTTACAATTTTGGTTTCACCGGGCTCTAAATCAAACTTCCAAGTAAGCACACCTGTTTTTTCATCATGTTCTGCATCTGCAGTTTCATTCAATTCTACGAAAACAGATTTGTATTCAGAAACCGGTACTTGATCATTTAGCACCATGCTAATTTTAGTGCGCTTGTTGTTTTTAACGGTTATCTCATAAGCTAAAGACTCTTTTACATTGCTTCCAACAAAACGCTTATCGTTTAATTCTTTTTTGCTTTCTCGTTTTACTTGTATATCTCTATCTCTTGCAACAGATAGCTCTAACGTGTCTATAATTTGCTCGGCTAATATTTTTGATTTTCCTAAATAGGTATTATCATAAAAAATATTCAGATCACCACTTAACAAATCAAGTTCTCTCCAATTGGTAAACTCAGCAACTAAAAATACTTCTTTGTCTAACTTCGGAATGGCATGGTACGTATAGTTTACTTCTTGATCTTGTCTTTTAATCTCAAGTAAATAGTTTTTGCCATCTGCAAGTATGGTATAAGGTTCATCAATGATATAATCTAATCCTAGTTTTTTCTCTTTGTCTATTGACTACATTACTCTTGCTAAATAATCACTTGATGGATTATAGTCTGAACTTCCATATTTCCCTCC
>JABDLV010000077.1 GCA_013001815.1 Bacteroidia bacterium | reverse complement strand
ATTTTCTTTATCATCATAGGCAGCAAATATATTTTATTCTGCTTTATAAAGAACTTTTGGAAAAAAAGTACGTTTTTTGTATATTATATCATGGGGTCGATTGGAATTGACAGAAAGTGATATTCTTAGATAAGCATGTGGAGTGTTGTTCTTTAGCTCCTTAAAACCAAAGTTCACTCGTCTTAACTGGCGAAAACAACTACGCGCTTGCAGCCTAGTTCCTTAGGAACGAAGCCTAATTCATTGCGCCAGGCGTAATGAGGAAGCTACCCTGCTTTAAGTTTGTTTGTAGACGTTTAGCATTGGGTATCGTGAAATACAAATTGCGTTGTGCAGGTCTCGCTGCATAACAAAGGTTTAGAGAATAAGGCAATGTTTAGTTTTTCTAATGCTTGGCATTGCTCGAAAATTGAATTAGAATAAACATGTAGAAAGTTTAATAATGCCTTTGCTGGACGAGGGTTCAAGTCCCTCCGACTCCACCAATACAAAAAGCTGCCAATAGGCGGCTTTTTTGCTTTTCTGAATTAATAATGAAGAAATCATCAAATACCTTCGTTTTTTGACCCTCATAATTGACTTAATAACACCTGCATATGGTCGTATAAGCTTATAAATCAGCAGAATAAAGCGCATTTCTTAAAGTACATTCATACCTTCGTGTCAAATCTTGGTTGAAAAGTCCTTCAAACCACGTATTTAGTTGCACGGTATTTGATTTAACTTTAGTACAAATTAATTACCAAAAGCTAACCGATGTTTAACCCCGTGAAATTCAATATACTAACTCTTTCTTCTCTCCTATTTCTTTGCGCATTTGCGAATGCACAACAGCATACGAATGTTGTAAAAACAGTTGCTGATGATAGAGGTACGTTAGATCACTTTGGGCATGCTATAAGTATATCAGGCGATTTTTTAATTGTTGGTGCATATAATGAAGATGATGATGAAAATGGAAATGTGCCAATGGAAGAAGCGGGTTCAATTTACTTTTTTGAAAATGACCTAAGTGGTAATTGGAATCAACAACAAAAGATGGTTGCAAGTGATAGAAGCATTGATGATCGTTTTGGTTGGTCTGTTGCAATAGATGGAGATTGGGCAGCATCAGGTGCAGTATTAGAAGACCATAATGAAAGCGGTTTGTTATATCAGAAAGATGCAGGTTCAGTTTACTTATACAAAAGAGATGCAGCCGGACACTGGATACAAGAACAAAAAATTGTAGCAGCTGACAGACAAAGCGGAGATTACTTTGGTTCTACCCTATCTATGTTTGGCCATTACTTAGCAGTTGGAGCTCATTTAGAGGATGATGATGTAAATGGAAACAATGCCTTGGCACAAGCAGGTGCAGTTTATATATTTAAAAAAGACAATCAAGATGTATGGAATGAAATTGCCAAAGTATTACCAAATGACAGAGGTGTTGGTGATGAGTTTGGTATAGCTGTTAGCCTAAATAATAACAGACTGGTGGTTGGTGCACATGCAGAAGACCACAATGTAAGTGGAAGTGTACAGAGAAAAAATGCAGGTGCTGTTTATGTGTTTACAAGGGACTTAAACGATAATTGGATACAAGAACAAAAACTGGTAGCTAGTGACCGCTCTCCTTATGATGCTTTTGGCTATGCTGTAGATATCTACGATGATAAGCTAATTGTTGGTGCTTTTGAAGAAGATGAAGATGTATTGGGAGGCAACACTCAAAGTGGAGCAGGTTCTGCATATACCTTTGAAAGAAATGCGCAAAACGTTTGGACAGAAACACAAAAATTAATTGGAACAGATAGAACGCCAAATGATCACTTTGGATTTTCTGTGGCTATAGAGCACAACCATTGTGTAGTTGGGGCTTACCAGGAAGATTTTGATGCGAATGGTTTGTTTTTAAAAGGAGACGCAGGTGCTGCTTTTGTATTTAAGCAAGATGCCAGTAACAACTGGAACATGATAGAAAAAATTGTGGCATTTGACCGAGATACGTTTGACAATTTTGGTTATGCCGTTGATATAAATGGAACAAATGTTTTGGTTGGAGCAGAAAAAGAAGATGAAGACATTAACGCGAGCAATAGCCTTGCTAATTCCGGTTCAGTTTATGTATTTGAATATCCTTCATTTGTTGGTATACACGAAAATTTAAGCACCAACAATATTAACATATACCCTTCCCCCTTTAATGAAGTTCTTTTTATTAATACCGTTGATAACTTTGGTGAAATAGATTTAAAAGTTTTCAATTTGCTTGGTGAAGTCGTTTACCAAAACCGGTATTTTAACAATAACAAAATTGAACTTAATTTGAAAGACTTACACGCTGGCATTTATATTCTGCAGTTAAACAGTGCAGGTGCAACTTTGAATACCAGAGTTATTAAGAGTAATCATTAACTAAAGGGAGGTAATTAGTATCTATCAAGTCGTACTTCGGTGCGACTTTTTTTATGCCTTTTTAAACGGGCTTCGCACAACGTAATCTTCTTTATCTGTAGTTGGCATAAATGGCTTAATCATTAAGTTAGCTAAGGAATTGTTCAGTTTTAAATAACAATTTAACTTAACGGGTACAGCTCCAACCGTGCTTTTAATTTCAGTAGCAGTTCGTCCAAAAAATAATTGTGTGCAATTATTCTCAATGGCTAAACGCACAAAGTGATACAAAATGTTTTGATACAAAGAATGCGTGCGCAACAGATCATAATCTAATCCAACCAAATGGGCTTCTAAATTATCGCTAAACTTATATGCAGATATAAATGCAACCACTTCCCCATCCAATGTTACAGTAAGAAAAATAAACTGATTTTTTAATACCTGTTTCATGGCCACAAAGTAATCAGCATCGCAACTGGTAACTCTTACCGGTGCACGCTCAATTACTTTGGTAAATAAGCGATTAATGTCATCACTGTAACTTGAAATTTCTTCCGGGTTAAGCTCTTTAAATTGCAATCCTTTTCCATTCTTTAATGCCTTCTTTGCACGCACTCGGTACTTAGAAGAAAAAGCATTTAAATAGTCATCAAAAGACTTCCATTCTTCAGGCAATTGCATAACCATATTAGGGTCTACAATTAATCGGTGAAAAGATTTTTTCTTAAGTGCTTTTATGTCATTATCAGAATCCTCATAAAAATCCTTAATGAGATACCCTTCAATTTTATACTTCTCTTCTATCTCACTTTTTAGTGTTTTAATTATTTTCGGTAATAACTTAAACAGTTGCTTTCTGCCTATTGCATCTGTATAAGCATAGCCATGCTCGCCACTCAAGTAAACATTACCTCCAATAACCAATGATGAAATTCGTGTGTCTTTCCCGTTTAAGAAACTCTTGAACCTGCTTCTTATTTGCCCCAGTAGTTTTGTGTATTTCCCTTCTGCAAAAAGTGAAGGCTTTCCTTTATATACCAGGTCAACTATTTGAAAATAATAACAAGCAACTGCCTCATCTCCATCTCTTATTATAACATATCTATATTCTATGTCAGGGCGATTACTTGATTCTAGTGCATTTAAATAAGGAATGCTTAAGAAGAAATCATAGATACCAACAATCTTAGTCCATTCATCAATGTTAATATCATGAATGCTGGAGTAAAAATTATAAGTATAAGCTTGCCTTTCTTTAACTGGCATTATTTGAATTAGGGTTGACATCAGAGGAAGTACAATACTCCTCTAACAGCTATTTCTTTTATTTATTATTATGCAGGAGTCTTATCTCTATGCTTAAGCATCATTAATACTCGAATGTATTTAACCGGGGCGCTTCCATAGCTCAAAAACTCTTCATGAAAAGCTTTTAAATTAAAATCATCTCCCATTATTTCTTTTAAATCTTCTCTCAACTTGTATATCTCATAATAACCGGTAAAGTATGAGCACAATTGCACTTGCGTTCTCTGTACGCGTTTCCATTTTCCCTCTGCCTCAGCTTTTTGTTGAAATGCCTCATTCATTAATAAATCCATTGCTGCTTCTTTTTCCATTCCTAACACATGCACGCTGTAATCTAAAATGGTATTGCAAGTTGATCGCATGTTCCATTTATAATACATTAACCACATTTCGGGCTCATTGTTTCCATATCCTTCTTCTAACATCATTTTTTCGGTATACACTGCCCAACCTTCTATCATTGCTCCATTACCTAGAATACTCTTAATCATGCTGGGTGATTTGTTTGCATAGACCAGTTGGGTATAGTGGCCGGGTATGGCTTCATGTATATTTAGTATTTGCAATATGTAGTGGTTGTATTCTCTCAACCAGCTTTCTGCTTCCTCATCTGTATAATTGCTTAGCGGTGAAACATTGTAATAGGTATTGGCTTTTGCATCGTAGGGTCCGGGTGACTGAATATTGGCCCCGGCAATACCTGCTTGATAAGCCGGCATTCTACGAACAACTAATGGTTTATCCGGGTCTTGTGTTAGCAAATCCTTTTCATTGATGAAATTCACCAACTCAGGAATCTGTTTTTCAATTGCAGTCTGAAAAGAATCTCTATGCACATGCTTAAGAGAAATCACATCAATCATTTGTCTTGTTGCCAGCAACTTATCTTCGGGCATGGGTTTATCGCCAAAATACTTTTTCCAAAGTTCGGCTGTAATGGTAAACATTTTAGAGTGTAGCTCCTTTTTGTGCTCCAGTGCTACTTCATAAATTTCATCTGCAGTATAACTGCTTACAATGTCTGAATGAAATTTTCCATTGTACAGCTCCTTTCCTATTCTGAAACTCTTTCCTCCTCCATTCTCTAGTTCTGCTTTTTTGTTTTCCAACCAACTTACATAATCGGTAATAGCTGTTTTAGCAGCTCCCACTCTTTCCATCATCAGGTTTTTTTCATCATCTGATAATCCGGATTTTTCTAAGGAGTCAACTAATGACTGACCAAAAATATTTAGCGATCCATTGTTCTGAATTATGGCTAGTTCAGTATGCTCTAATGTTGGATTGACAATATTTTCTCTTGCTGCTTCATAATAAGCAGGTACATTCTTCAAGCGAACTAAAAAGGTTTTCAGTCTTTCGTCTAAAGGTGCATATGAACCCCCGGCTATTTTAGCAAAGGAACCTCCTACATTATAATTGGAGGGATTCCATTCATAACTTTTAAACTGTTCATGATAAAATTTTTGAGACTCAACAAAATCTTTTATCAACCCGAAATCAGTTCGATTTA
>JABDLV010000065.1 GCA_013001815.1 Bacteroidia bacterium | reverse complement strand
ATTTTCTTTTTTTTACTCAAACTACTTTAGCTTGCCTTTTAAAAATTTTCCTGTGTAACTTTCTTTACATTTAATCAAATCCTCCGGCACTCCCTCAAAAACAATGTTTCCACCTTTGTCACCTCCTTCAGGACCTAAATCTATTACCCAGTCTGCGCATTTAATTATTTCCGCATTATGTTCAATGACCACTACAGTATTGCCTTTATCAACTAGTGCATTTAAAGCAAATAACAACTTCTTTATATCATGAAAATGCAATCCTGTGGTTGGCTCATCAAAAATGAACATGGTGTTGTTTGCATATTGACCTTTACTTAAAAAAGACGCAAGTTTTATTCGCTGAGCTTCACCACCACTAAATGTACTGGCAGATTGACCCAGTCTGACATAGCCTAAGCCAACATCAACCAATGGTTTTAGTTTCGTAGCAATTTTAGTTTCATATTTTGAAAATTGACTTTTAGGATTTGTTTTAAAGAAATTAGATGCATCATCAACAGTCATTTCCAGCAAATCATAAATGCTATTTCCTCGGTATTCGACATCCAGTATTTCATCTTTAAACTTTTTGCCCTTGCAATTTTCACAGGTCAGTTGTATGTCAGCCATAAACTGCATTTCTATGGTTACTTTTCCTTCACCTTGACAAACATCACATCGGCCACCATCTACATTAAACGAAAAGTGTGCAGGTTTAAAGTGGTTTGTTTTCGATTGAGGAAGGTCAGCATACAATGCACGTATGTCATCGTAAATTTTTAAATAGGTAACAGGATTGGAACGAGATGATTTTCCAATTGGATTTTGGTCAACCATTTCTACATCTTCAATTTCTGAATAGTTTCCGGCTAATCTATCATATGAACCACTCTGGTCATTATAACCACCTATTGTCTTTTTAAGTGCGGGAGTTAATATTTTTTTAACCAATGAAGTTTTACCCGATCCACTTACTCCGGTAATTACACTTAAAACACCCAGTGGAAATTTAATATTTAAATTCTTCAGGTTATTTTCTTTTGCTCCAATTACTTGCACACTTTTTTTCCACTTACGTCTTTTTTCAGGTACATCAATTGCGTAAGTTCCTTTTAGGTATTTTGATGTTAACGTATTCCCGCTTTTTAACATCTTCTTATAATCGCCAGTGTAGACCAGCTCTCCACCTAAGCTTCCGGCTTCAGGACCAATATCAACCAGATAATCGGCAGTCTTCATAATCTCTTCTTCATGCTCAACTATAATTAAAGTATTGCCTAATTGCTGTAGAGATTTTAAAACTTTAATCAATCTTGCAGTGTCTCTAGGGTGTAAACCAATACTTGGTTCATCTAAAATATACATGGAGCCAACCAGGCTGCTGCCGATAGATGTAGCTAAATTAATGCGCTGCGATTCGCCACCGGATAGCGTGTTGCTTAGTCGGTTTAATGTGAGATAACCCAGGCCAACGTTCTCTAAATATTCTAAACGATTATTTATTTCAACTAAAATTCTTTTGGCAATGGTTTTATCATGTTCGCTTAGTTTTAGTTTTTTAAAAAACTTTGCCGACTCTTCTACAGGCATTAAAACAATATCAGTAATGGATTTATTTGCAATCTTTACATAGTTAGCGTCAGACCTTAGTCTTGTGCCTTCACATTCGGGGCAAATTGTTTTTCCTCGGTAGCGAGAGAGCATAACTCTATATTGAATTTTATAACTCTTTGCTTCTACATGCTTAAAAAATGCGTTTAATCCTTTAAAGTGCTCATTGCCATCCCAAAGAAGTTTTTGGTCCGTTTTTTTAAGTTGGAAATATGGTTTGTGAATTGGAAAATCGAATTTGAATGCACTTTTAATTAGTTTTTTATTCCAGGCACTCATTTTCTCGCCACGCCAGGCCGCTATTGCTCCATCGTAAATAGATTTAGTTGGGTCTGGTATTACCAAACGTTCATCTATGCCAATTACACTTCCAAATCCTTCGCATTTTTTACATGCGCCATACGGATTGTTAAAAGTGAATAGATGTAATGAAGGTTTTTCAAACGTTATTCCATCTAATTCGAACAAATTAGAGAATTTCTGAATTTTACTTTTGCCTTTTTCATTTTCAGATTTTATAAAACAAATTCCGTGTCCTTCATTAAATGCAGTTTGAGCTGAGTCTGCAATTCTGCTTTTAGTATCATCATCCAATTCTTCAACCAAAGCAACTCTATCAATAAGAATGTTTAAGTCTTTTACTGTTTGACTATAATTCTCGTCTTTTGTTTTGGCCGATTTTTTTGGTGCCGGCATTTTCTTATTAAATGCAGCTATTTTTTGGTCTAATATATTTTCAATCCTTAAAACTTCTCCTTTGTATTCAACTCTGGCAAAACCTTTTTGTAATAAAATATTGAGTTCATCTTTAATGGTTCTTCCGGCACGCTGGGTAAAGGGTGAAAAAATAAATACTTTAGTACCAAGCTTTAATTCGCATACATAATCTACCACATCACTAACTGTGTGTTTTTTTACTTCCTTGCCACTTACCGGTGATATGGTTCTGCCTGCTCTTGCAAAAAGCAATTTTAAGTAATCATATATTTCTGTAGATGTACCAACGGTGGAACGAGGGTTTCTGGTATTAACTTTTTGCTCTATCGCTATAGCCGGTGCAATGCCATTAATGTAATCAACTTTGGGTTTGTCCATTCGCCCAATGAACTGACGGGCGTATGATGACAAGCTTTCAACATATCGCCTTTGGCCTTCTGCATAAAGGGTGTCAAATGCTAATGAAGATTTTCCGGAACCTGAAACTCCGGTAATAACAATGAAGTTATTTCTGGGCAGGGCAACATCAATTTTTTTAAGATTGTGTACTGCGGCTCCTTTTATAATGATAAACTTCTTTGGGTCTAATTTTGTTATTCCGTTACCAGCTGCCATATATTCATTTAAGTAAGCTTATAAAAATAATGAAAGCAATGGTTTATTATCAATTTGATTATATATTTATATTATCTTAACGATTATGTCTAGTCAACAGAAGGAAATAGAAGGTTTGAATTTGCTGAATGAAAGGCCGGGTTTTTTTAAAAAAGCCGAAAAGCCATATTATATATTTGGTCCTTGCAGTGCTGAATCGGAGCAGCAGGTTATGGAAACGGCTGAGGCTATTTCTAAAAACTTTACGGATGTGGTTTACCGGGCCGGAATTTGGAAGCCAAGAACCAGGCCGGGTAATTTTGAAGGAGTAGGAGAGCAAGGATTAGATTGGCTGGTGGCGGTAAAAGAGCAGTTTGGTTTTCAGGTTTGTACAGAGGTTGCCAACCCGAAGCATTTAGAATTGTGTTTAAAAAAAGGAATTGACATGGTTTGGATAGGCGCCCGAACTACGGTAAATCCATTTTCGGTTCAAGAAATTGCAGATGCATTAAAAGGAGTAGATATTCCGGTGCTGATTAAGAATCCTATTCACCCCGATTTGTCTTTGTGGTTAGGTGCCATTGAAAGAATTGAAAATAGCGGCATTGATGACATTGGATTAATACATAGAGGGGTTCATTACCGCAATAATTTACCTTATAGAAATTTGCCTTATTGGGAGTTTGTCATTG
>JABDLV010000030.1 GCA_013001815.1 Bacteroidia bacterium | reverse complement strand
CTTTTACAAAGTTTGGAAAGTGTTCAAAATTTAAATCGTGTATTACTTGTAATGAAGGAACATTGGTATTCAAACTCAAATATCCATCGGGACTAACAAACAGATCAACATTATATTTTTTAAGCACCCTTGGTACTGAAACATTGAACCACCAGTGCCATAATATGGGATGCCTGGCTGGTGGATTAATTTTTACAGGAATTACATTTTCTGCAAACACAAACTCCTTTGACCATTTTCTATCAAACAAAAACAAAAAAGTGTGCTCCGGGTGTTGCCTAACAATTCGTAAAAAAAGCTGATAAGTGAACCAACCTATTCCTTCCAATTTGTCTTTTAACAACAAACGTGTATTTACTGCAATGGTCATAAAATTTTACGTAATTTATCATTAATTTGCCTTTTATTAGTGCGTGATTCACAGCTAATTACAATTATAAATTTGAATGTTATTCCGGCAAAATAAATTCATTACTAATTAGTTATATAATATCAACTTAAAACTTTTTAATGAAAAAAGCCTTCATTACTCTTTTAGCGGCCTTTTGCAGTGTATCAGCGCTAGCTCAAAATTTAGCCATAGGCAATTGGCAGGTCCATTTACCTTATAATAATGCCATTTCTGTAGCCAAAGCCAATGATTTGGTTTACTGTGCAAGTAACCAAGGTTTGTTTACTTATAACACAGTAGATAATTCCATCCAAAGACTTTCAAAAGCAACCGGTTTATCTGAAGTTACCATTAGCACCATTGAGTACAATGCAATAGAAGATGCACTTTTAGTTGCATACACGAATGCTAATATAGATTTGGTATTCGGTAATGAGATTGTCAACCTATCAGACATTAAAAGAAAAAGCATAACAGGCAGCAAAACCATTCACCGGGTAACAATGAAGGATGAGCTTGCATACCTTTCTTGTGGTTTCGGAATTGTAGTAATTAACATGGACAAGCGAGAAGTAAAAGACACTTACATTATTGGCCCGGGCGGATCTAATATAAATGTGTATGATGTATCCTTTGACCAAAACTACATCTATGCTGCAACAGAGCTGGCTTTGTACCGTGCCGATATCAATAGTGCAAGCCTAAATGACTTTCAGGTTTGGGAGCAAATAAGAACAGCTGCACCGGGATTAGATTATAATTTATTAGAATTTTACAATGGGAAACTTATAGTTAATTACACTGACGGTGAATTTATAAATGACTTTACCAATGATTCACTTTTTATTTATAACCCGGTTACAGAACAGATTGATTCATTATTGACCAATAGTTTTTTTGCAAACAAAACAATTGAAGAAAGAAATGGCAATCTAATTGTAATTAATTATTTTTCTGTTTCAACTTACAACAGTTCGTTTGATAGAATTAATGTAATTGGCAGCACAGGAGAGTATGCACCGGCAAGACCGGAAGACGCTTTTGTAGATGAAAATAATGTGACATGGATTGCAGATGATAATAAAGGACTAGTAAAATTTGTTGATGCCAACGAGTTTGAGTTTATCGTTCCGAATGGCCCAACAGCCGTAAATGCCAATAATGCTGCCTATGCCAATGGTAAAATCTATGTAACACATGGCCCAACCGGTTTCAATAATGCATTTATTCCGCCAGCCATATCATCATATGAAAACGGCTCCTGGACAACTAATAATTCAGATAATATTACCTATCCTCCAAATGTAACAGAGAACATTTGGGATTTTAGAGATGTGGCTGTTGATCCAACTAACACAAACAAAGTTTTTGTTGGAACCCTGGGAAGAGGAGTGTTGGAAATGATTAATGAAAATGTCTTAGTGCAGCATGATGATACCAATAGTACTCTATCCTCTTGTACTGTTTGTGGACCAATTCCTAGCGATTTAATTTATTCAAGTTTCGTAGAGTTTGATAATAGCGGAAACTTATGGGTAGCTAATGGGCAATCTAATTCAGCCATTTCTGTAAGAAAACCAGATAACATTTGGCAAGGCTATGCATTTCCTTCACTTGTTGGTGGTAATGTATTAGGAGAAATTGTAATTGATGATTTTGGGCAAAAATGGGTACTTATTCCAAGTACCGGTTTTTTAGTTTTTAATGATAATGGAACATTAGATGATACCAGTGATGACGAAGCTAAAAAACTTACCACAGCCCCTGGTAACGGGGGTTTGCCAACAGCAAGTGTAAATGCTATAGTTGTTGATAATGAAGGTGAAGTGTGGATCGGAACAAACGAAGGGGTGGCTGTATTCTTTTCACCCGGTTCTATTTTTGGTGGCAGTAATTTTGATGCTCAAAAAATTATTATTGAGTTAGATGGTGTTAATCAGTTTTTGTTAGAAAATGAAATTGTAACTACTATAGCAGTTGATGGTGCCAATCAAAAATGGTTTGGCACTGCCAGTGCAGGTGTGTTTTTAACGAATGCAGATGGAACAGAACAGTTGCAAAACTTTAATACTTCTAACAGTCCTATTTTATCTGATAACATTATTGATATTGAAATAAATGATAAAAATGGTGAAGTATTTTTTATCACCGATAAAGGAATTATTTCTTACCGGGGTACCGCAACGGAAGGTAATGCTGATTTTAGCAATGTTACCGTTTTTCCAAACCCGGCTACACCAGATTATACCGGTTTAATTGCCATAAACGGATTGGTTGAGAATGTGGATGTAAAAATTACTGATATCTCCGGTGCTTTAGTGTTTGAAACCACAGCAGAAGGAGGCCAAGCTACCTGGAATGCTAAAGATTATAACGGAGACCGTGTGCATACCGGTGTTTACTTAGTCTTTATGACCGATAGAGATGGAGAAAAAACACACGTTGCCAAAATAGTGGTGATTCATTGATTTTATAAAATGCTTAAAAAATCTCGAGGTATTATTATTCACCACACTCGTTTTGGAGAAAACAGTAGAGTGGTAAATATATATACTGAAGACTGGGGCATGCGCGGATTTTTATTGCAAAGAGGCAAACGAAAAGACAATAAGGCAGCATTGCTTCAGGGTTTAACATTGGTAGGGCTGGTTGCTTATTACAAAGAAAAAGGAGGATTGCAGCGCATTTCAGAAATGCGAGCACAACCGGTACTGCAATCCATTCATTCAGATACACAGAAATCCACACTTACTCTTTTTATTACTGAGCTTTTGTACCGTTCATTAAAAGAAGAAAATGCAAATCCTGAATTATTTAATTTTTTACATCACAGCATTTTAATATTAGACCATTTAGAAGATTCTGTTGCTCAGTTTCACTTGTATTTTATGATTCAATTAAGTAAGCACTTGGGGTTTTATCCTAATGGCATTTGTTCTAACGAAACACCCTATTTTAATCTATTAGAAGGTATTTACACTTCGTCTTGTAATTCAGAATATGAAATATCCAATGAATTAGCTCAATACTTATATCAATTATCCAATGCAACTTTTGAGAATTTCTATCATATAGAAAGTATTGCAGGCTTGCGTTGGCAAATGATTGAAGCGCTGGTTAAATATTATGAGCTGCACCACACGCATGGCAAAAACATTCAATCTCATTTTGTTTTAAAAGAAGTGCTGCACGCCTAATATTTAAGTTTCTTATCTGATTCATTTAACTATTTTTGCTGCATGTCAAACACAGGCGAACAGTTTAAAAATATTATTGCCCATTCAAAAGAGTATGGGTTTATATTTCCATCGAGCGAAATTTATGATGGCTTGGGTGCCGTTTATGATTACGGACAATTTGGTGTAGAATTAAAAAACAACATCAAAAACTATTGGTGGAAATCTATGGTGCAACTACATGAAAACATTGTGGGAATTGATTCTGCCATTTTTATGCACCCAACCGTATGGAAAGCTTCCGGCCACGTAGATGCTTTTAATGATCCTTTAGTAGATAATAAAGATTCTAAAAAAAGATATCGTGCAGATGTATTAATTGAAGACTACATCGCAAAAATTGAGGGAAAAATTAAGAAGGAAGTTGACAAGGCAACGAAACGATTTGGTGACAGCTTTGATGAGAAACAGTTTAGAGAAACAAATCAGCGCGTTTTAGATAACCAGAAAAAAATAGAAGACATAGAGCAAAAGCTTAAGACCTTTTTAGAAGAAAGCGATCTGGAATCATTAAAAAAACTGATTGAAGATTTGGGAATTGCCTGCCCCATTTCCGGTTCAAAAAACTGGACAGATGTTCGTCAGTTTAATTTAATGTTCTCTACACAAATGGGTTCTGTAAGTGATGATACAGATGTGATTTATTTAAGACCCGAAACTGCACAAGGCATTTATGTAAATTTTTTAAATGTGCAGAAGACCGGAAGAATGAAAATACCTTTTGGTATTGCGCAGATTGGAAAAGCATTTAGAAATGAGATTGTAGCTCGCCAATTTATATTCAGAATGCGTGAGTTTGAGCAAATGGAAATGCAGTTTTTTATTAAGCCGGGTGATGATAAAAAGTGGTACGAGTACTGGAAAGAGCAAAGAATTAAATGGCATCATGCATTAGGTATTCCTAAATCTAAATATCGTTTTCATGATCATTTAAAAATGGCGCATTACGCAAACGCAGCTTCTGATATTGAGTTTGAGTTTCCGTTTGGGTTTAAAGAATTGGAAGGAATTCACTCCAGAACAGATTTCGATTTAAAAGCGCATGAAGAACACTCCAATAAAAAATTGCAGTACTTCGATGCAGAAGAAAACAAAAACTATGTACCCTATGTGGTTGAAACTTCTATTGGATTAGATAGAATGTTTTTAAGTGTGTTATCGAGTAGTTTTGAAAAGGAACAATTGGAGGGTGGAAATACCCGTGATGTATTGCACTTTCCTCCTGCTTTGGCTCCAATTAAAGTTGCAGTATTGCCATTAACAAAAAAAGATGGATTGCCTGATAAAGCAAGAAGTATAATGAAGCAACTAATGCTAAAACATAATTGCCATTACGAAGAAAAAGATTCTATAGGTAAGCGCTATCGAAGGCAAGATGCCATTGGAACACCTTATTGCATTACCATAGACCATGAGACTTTAGAAAAAGATACGGTTACACTCAGAAATAGAGATACCATGGAGCAAGAGAGAATTTCCATTGCTGAAATGGAAAAAATTGTTGATGAGAAAGTAAGTATGAATAATTTACTAAATCAACTTAGCGTATAATTTCTGCTTAAGTCCAGCGTAACTCTTTCTGTTATTGAATAAGTCTCTGTTTGTATTCTAATAAAATACAACCCAGAATCTTTGTCAGAAAGATTTACTTCAAAGTGTGTTGCAGAAATTTGTGTCACTTCTACATTTTTTAAATCATTACCCAGTATATTAAACACGGTAAAAATAGGTGCGGCACCGGGCGATTTAGCAAACACAACATTTAATTTACCATCAGTAGGGTTGGGATAAATATTTGCCTTTTTATCAATCTTAAGGTCGGTCACCTTTTGTGCAGTTACTGATGATTTCTTCTTTTTAGATTTATTACCAATAGCATATGAAGCTGTGCAAGCCGAGCTTAAAATGAAAATACTACTAAAGAAAATGGTTAAAAATCTCTTCATGGGGATTGTGTCTAATTGATCAATATACACAATTTACCATGCAAAATCAATGCCTATTTATTGTATTGGCTCATTGTACGTGGCATTCCTATTGAAACAAAGCTCTTTATAGCGTCAGTTGCACGCTTTATATGGGTATCCAAATCTTTTTTCTCTGTATCATTCCATTTACCTAATACAAAATTAACCTGTCCTCCACGGTCAAAATCATTACCTATTCCAAAACGCAATCGCGGATAAACATTAGTCCCCATTACTTCAATTATATCCTTTAAGCCATTGTGTCCGGCATCTCCACCTTTAGGTCTTAAGCGTATTTTTCCAAATGGCAAAGACAAATCATCTGTTACAACCAAGCATCGTTCTAATGGCACCTTTTCTTTTTGACTCCAATAATTAACTGCCTTTCCACTTACATTCATATAAGTGGTAGGTTGAATTAGTACTAAAGTTTTTCCCTTGAATTTTGCAGATGCAACATGTGCGTATTTATCGCTGTCAAAAGAAACGCCCCGGTCTTCTGCCAGGGCGTTTGTTACATCAAATCCTACGTTATGGCGGGTATCCATGTACTCAGCGTCCATGTTACCTAATCCAAAAATTAGAAATTTCAATTTTTAAAATTTTACTATGCTGGCGCTCCTGCTGGTTTCTCCTTCTTATCAGCTCCTTCTGCAGGTGCTCCTTCTGCAGGTGCTGCTCCATCTGCTGGTGCACCTTCTGCTGCGCCTTCAACAGGTGTTTCTTCTTCAACAACCACCTTACGTGTTACTCTTACACTAACCACCATATTGTTCGGTGATTCTAATATATCAACACCAGGTAGGTTTAGTTCATTTATTCTAAATGAGTCCCCAATTTCTAAAGGCTCAATATTAACTTCAATTGCATCCGGTAAATCACCAGGTAGCGCTTTAATTTGAATTTTACGCATTTTCAAAGTTAGCTTACCACCTTGTTTTACTCCTTCTGACGCTCCTATGAGTTTAACAGGAACAGAAATTTTTACCGGCTTGTCATCTTGCAATTCAAGAAAGTCAATATGTAAAATCTTATCTGTTATTGGATGAAATTGCACTTCCTGTAAAACTGCATTAAACTTATTCCCATCAACATCAAGATTTACAATATGTGCATCAGGAGTATAAATTAGTTTTCTGAAATTCAATTCATGACTCTGAAAATGTACGTTTTCACTGCCACCATACAATACACAAGGAACTTGGTCTTGAGCTCTTAACTCTCTGTTGCTTGCTTTGTTTATGTTGGCTCTAGCGTTTCCGCTGATTTCTATAGACTTCATTTTTAAATTAATTACGCTTTTACAAATAATGGACTTATAGATTCGTATTGATATACTTTTCTAATTACACTCGCAAACAATTGCGCAGTGGGTAATACTTTTATCTTGTTTGATTTCTTCTTAATTGGAAGTGTGTCGCACACGACTAACTCAGCCAGTGCAGAGTTTTCTATTGTTTCATACGCATTTCCCGATAATACACCGTGTGTACAAAGTGCACGAACGCTACTTGCACCGTTTTCCATGATCATACCGGCTGCCTTAGCAATGGTACCTGCAGTATCAACAATGTCATCAACTATTACAATATCTTTTCCTTTTACATCACCAATTAACTGCATACTGTCAACATGGTTTGCTCTTTTTCTGTGCTTATCACAAATAACCATTTCTGCATTAAAGAATTTTGCATAGGCTCTTGATCTATGTACTGCTCCCATGTCTGGTGCAGCAATAGTCATGTTTGGCAGATTTAAACTTCTGATATAAGGAACAAAAATTGAGGATGCATCTAAATGGTCTACAGGTACATCAAAAAATCCTTGAATTTGTGGTGCGTGTAAATCCATTGTCATTACTCTGGTAACGCCAGCTGCTTCTAATAAATTTGCAACCAATTTTGCTCCAATTGCAACTCTTGGTTTGTCTTTTCTGTCAGAACGTGCATATCCAAAATAAGGAATCACTGCAGTTATATAATGTGCCGATGCTCTTTTTGCTGCATCAACCATTAATAATAATTCAAACAAATTATCTGCAGGTGCAAAATTAGACTGCATTAAAAAAACATCACAACCTCTTACGCTTTCATCAAAACAAGGAGAATATTCACCGTCACTAAAGCGAGAAACTACTACGTCACCTAAAGGTGAACCATAGGCATCCGCTATTTGCTCGGCAAGATATCGCGAAGCGGTACCTGAGAATAATTTTACTTTAGATTCCATGTGATTTTGGCCCTTTTTTAATGGTATGCAAAGTAAAGAAATTTCTACCTTCAATCAAAATCATATTTTTCTTTGATTATACCTGAATATCAATTAATTACGTGCCATTTGCTGCTTTAATTAGCAGGCCTTATCAGAGGTTTGTTGCAACCAAAGCAAATAGCTAATTTCACCGCCCAATTAATGCCCGGGTGGCGGAATTGGTAGACGCGTTGGTCTCAAACACCAATGTCGCAAGACGTGTCGGTTCGAGCCCGACCCCGGGTACTTTTTTCTAGATCATTTCTTCCTATTTCTTAAGTATAAATTAAGTTACCTGTCTATCTTTGTTTACACCATTTAAAACCTAAATAATGACAATCCCAAGTTTTGATGACATATACATGGAGCTAGCGCAAAACCTAGCGCGCAAATCACATTGTGTAAAAATGAAAGTGGGTGCTGTATTAGCAAAAGATACCAGAATAGTATCTCTTGGTTATAACGGGCCACCGGCAGGTACACATAATTGCGATGAAGAATGGCCGGAGAGGGGCTGCGAAAGAGACAGAAAAGGGTCATGTTCACTAGCATTGCATGCAGAAGAAAACGCTATTTTATACGCAGCCAAAAATAAAGTTGATTTAACAGATGCCGTTCTGTACATCACACTCTCACCATGTTTGCCTTGTGCTCGTACCATTTTTAGTACAGGAATTAAGAAGGTTTACTTTTTACACTCATACGCAGAATACAAAGGTATTACGCATGATGAAGGTGTAAACTTTTTACGGAAGTTTGGCGTTGAAGTATATAAATACGAGAGTAAACCGGACGTAGAGCAACTGGTTTAAGTCTACCAAAAATTGAACATGAAATTAAAAGCATATTATCCTATTGTACTTGCACTGGTTTTAGCAGCCGGTTTATTTATTGGAAATAAACTTGGCAATCCTTTTTACACAGGAAACAAAGTGAAGGCAACAAACCTAAATCAGTACAACAAATTAACAGAGGTTATATCATACATAGAACAACAATATGTAGACAAAATTGAAGCGGAAGAGTTGGTAGATGTTAGCATTGAAGAATTACTGCACCATTTAGATCCGCACTCATCTTATATACCTGCAGAAGATCTGAACTCTGCAACTGAACCGTTAGAAGGAAATTTTGGTGGTATTGGAATTGAGTTTCATATTCAGAATGACACCATTATGGTTGTTCGAACAATTGCAGGAGGTCCATCAGGAATTTTAGGAATGCAATCGGGTGATAGAATAACTCATATAGAGGATGAATTAGTAGCCGGTACAGGCATTACCAATACCGATGTAATGGATAAACTGAGAGGTGAAAAAGGTACTGATGTAAATGTTCGCGTGTATCGCAGAGGTGTTAGTGACTTAATTGATTTTCATATTACAAGAAATGATATCCCCATTTTTAGTGTGGAAGTGTCTTACATGGTTGACGAAAACACCGGGTACATAAAATTGAATCGATTTGGTGCAAAAACATATGATGAGTTTTTAGAGTCGCTGGAAAAATTACATCAAGAAGGACTACAAAACTTAATTATTGATTTACGTGGTAATCCGGGTGGCTATTTAGAGGCAGCCACAAAAATTTCTGATGAGTTTTTAGATGATGGTAAAATGATTGTGTACACTGAAGGTAAGGCAAGCAAGAAAAGAACATACACTGCAACTTCCGGTGGTGATTTTAAAACCGGTAATCTCGTTGTATTAATAGATGAGGGTTCTGCCTCTGCTTCAGAAATATTAGCCGGTGCATTACAGGATTGGGACCGTGCAACAATCATTGGCAGAAGATCTTTTGGTAAAGGTTTGGTTCAAGAACAAACAAGGTTTCCGGATGGGAGTGCACTTCGCTTAACGGTTTCCAGATATTTTACACCAACGGGCAGAAGCATTCAAAAACCATATACGGATGATGTTGATGCATATAACAACGAGTTATTAGAGCGATACATTGATGGGGAATTAAATAATGTTGATAGTATTTCTTTTCCTGATTCATTAAAATATGAAACGCCAAAAGGAAAAGTAGTATTTGGCGGTGGTGGAATTATGCCTGACATTTTTGTACCATTAGATACAACGGGCACATCTTCTTATTACAATAAAGTAGCAGCGCAAGGACTAATTGTTCAATATGCATATGATTATGTGGATGCAAATCGAAGTGAATTAAATGACTATTCTTCTTATTCTCATTTTAATTCAAATTTCCAGATAACAGATGCAGTATTGTCAAATTTTATATCCTATGCTGAAAACAATGGAGTTAAGCCAATCGGCAAAGAGATAGAAATTTCAGATGAACTCATTCGCACTCGCATAAAAGCTTTTATTAGCCGCCAGCTTTATCAAAATCTTGGATTCTAT
>JABDLV010000078.1 GCA_013001815.1 Bacteroidia bacterium | reverse complement strand
ACTACCCCATTAAACCGGCAATAGAATCTATTTTACCTGTTGTAGATGAAATGATTATTGCGCTCGGCAAGGGAGATGCAGATGATAATACATTAGAGTTGATTAATTCCATCAATTCACCTAAGATTAAAATCATACATACCGAGTGGGACATTGAGAAATACCCAACCGGAATGGAAAATGCACATCAAACTGATATTGCCAAGCAAGCTTGCAGCGGTGATTGGTGTTTGTATGTACAAGCAGACGAAGTAATACATGAAGATTTTTTACCTGTTATTGAAGAAAGCTGTAACAAATATGTAGATGATAAACGAGTAGATGGCTTTTTGTTTAAGTACCTGCACTTTTATGCAGACTATGACCATTACAATAATGCACACGGTTGGTATCCACGAGAAATTCGTTTGGTTAGAAATGATAAAGACATTCACTCCTACCAAAGTGCACAAAGCTTTAGACGCATTCCTAATTTTGATGGCTTAAGCTATCGCAAGTCTGCAGGCACTTCGGTATTGAATGTAGTAGAAATTGATGCATACATCTATCATTACGGTTGGGTTAGGCCGCCAAAACTCATGCACAAGAAAAACAAGGCATTAGCCACTGTGCACAAAGGCGAAACAAAAGCCACTGAAATTTATGGCGAACAAGATGCTTATTTTGATTATGGAAATTTAAGTAAGCTGCCCGTGTTTAAAGGGACTCATCCAAAAGTAATGCAAGAGTTTATTGACAATTATAATTGGGCCGACCAATTAAATTTTGATAAAAATCACAAGCCGAATCGGCAAAAAATGAAGCATGAAAAATGGAAGAGCAAAGTGCAAACATATTTTGAACAGAACTTTTTAGGTGGTGCACAACCTCTCGGTTATTCAAACTGGAAAATAATTAAGCCTTAGAAATTCAATTTCAGTGTGAGCATTTTCACATCTTTCGTTGCAGAAAATCCTAATTTAAGATCTGATTCTTCATACGACTTGGTGTACAAGTAAGTACTTCCAATTCCCACTGCTGCCCCACCAAGCACATCCCATATATCATGATAACCATCCGGGCCTTCCATTCTACTTACACCCACAACACCCGCGAGTAAATAAGCATATTTGCCATACTTCCAACCGTATCTTCTTTGAATAAATGATGCACCCGAAAACGCAGAGGATGTATGCCCTGACGGAAAGGAATCATAGCTACCTCTTCCCTCCGGTCTTTTTTTGTGTACATAATGTTTTAAGGTATAGGTTACTGCCATGTTCGTTGCAAGGGAGAATGCATACTTCTTGGTACCCTCGTAATCTTTTTTTGCAAGGGTAAAAATACCGGCAGTTAATGGCAATCCAATCTGAAGCACATCTCCGGAATATTCTAAAACGTATTCCCAGGTTTCATGGGTTCCATCGGGAGTTGGATCCTGAGCAAAACCAATGAATGGTGCTATAACTAATAAAACAAACAGAATAATTCGTGACATAGGCAATAGGTTTGGGTGTACAAATAAGCCTTACAAACACGTATTTTAACAGGAATATCTTAAAAACGACAAAAAACGCTATTAAGTGTAAATTAATTAAAAAAAAAGGAAGAATAGTAATTTGTATTAGAAACCGAATATAAATTAATACATCGTATTCCCATTAGCCGATTCCTTAGGAATCTCCTGCATAGCATCCCAATGCTCTACAATTTTACCCTTTTCATCAAATCGAAAAAAGTCCATAGTTACATACTCTACATTATCGGGCCAGATTTGATGAGTATGCAGGGCTACTAAGTCTCCTTGTGCAACGGCACGCACAAATTCAATACTCTTGTTTGCATACTCTCTTTGCATTCTTTCAAAGTAATCGATAAAAGGTTGTGGACCATTAGCTACCATGGGGTTATGCTGTATGTACTCGTTTCCAACATACAATTTCACCGCTTCCGCAGGATTTCCTTCATATGCCATTTTATAAAAAGCAATGGCGTACTTTTTGTTCTGTTCTAAGTTTTGATTCATAATTCTCTTTAAGAATATTTATAAAATTAAAACCAAATGGATTTTTTTCCTATTCTAACACATGAAATTTATATTAATTTAATTAGTATTTAGAAAGATCAAAAAAATTTAATCTTTAATAATAAATTAATCGAAAGTGGATGAAATGGGTTCCTATATTTATGTTAATACAATTACTCCAAGCAAGGGTTTTTCCCTATTTTCCAAATAAAATTTTATTTTATAATATTTTTTTATATTATTACTAGTAAGTTTTTCTTAATAGTAAGTCTATGCATAGAAAATTTTTTCTTCTTTTTAGTGCAGCCATATTTTTTACAAATAACACATTTGGACAAAATAACTTTGAATTAATTGTAGATACCCTTGGAACTGCATCAGCAGAATGCATACAAGAAACTTTTGATGGTGGTTACGTATTTTGCGGTACTAATATATCTAATGACGCTATTGTAGTAAAGCTAGATTCTTTGGGCATTGTAGAATGGACTAAAAGTTTTGTAGGACCAAGTTTAGAAGGTGCAAATTATATAGAACAAACACCAGATAGTGGATATATTGTAAATGCTGTTTACGATATTGGCGGGCCGTTTGCCAAAAATTGGTTATTAAAACTAAACAGCTCTGGAGATACTATCTGGACAAAAACTAATTCTGTAGGTACTGGTGCTACCATACCTCAAGGTATGGCGAATCTAAATAATTCGGTTATTGGATTAACTGGATATTTTCAACCTCAGCCAAATACAGGTCTGTCTGCCTATTTCATTTCTACATTGACAAACGGATATTTATTATCAAGTAAATTTTATAACACATCACCTTTTGGTACAGAAGCCTATGCCATATGTGAAGCAGGAAATAATGGATTTATAATATCAGCTGCTTATGGTACTTCTAATTTATCATCTGATTTCTATTTGCTTCGAGTGAATACATTTGGTGATACTCTTTGGACAAAAACTTACAATTATTCTAATAGTGATGCCGGAAGAGATGTGAAACACACTGATGACAATGGCTTCATTATTTCTGGTACAGTTTGGAATAATACTACTAATGCATCCAATATATACTTAATAAAAACAGATTCCATAGGAGATACTCTTTGGACAAAATTATTGTATAACACCGAATCTCAAAATGTTTATTCTATACAACAAACTATTGATGGGGGATATATCATGGTTGGCTTAGAGCCAAATAGCTTAGGCCTTTTTGGAGTTATTTATGTTATTAGGACCGACACCGCTGGTGATACACTTTGGACTAAAAATTTTGGCGAGCAAATAACTAATAACGTAGGGTTTTATATAATGCAAACCAACGATGAGGGATATATTATTTCAGGTGCTGGGAGTTTAAATGGAGTTGCCGGAGCATATATCATTAAAATAGATAGCTTGGGGAATGTATCCACACCTGTTGGAGTACCGGAAATTAATCAAATGGATTTATTCACAATTTATCCCAATCCCTCTAACGGAGTATTCACTTTAGAAATAGATAAAAGATTGCATGATGATGCAATTTTTGAAGCCTACAGTATAAATCATCAATTGGTTCACAGCTGCAAGCTAGATAGTAAATCAAAAGAACAGATTGATTTATCTTTTTTACCAAAGGGAGTCTATGTTGTCAGATTAGTTACCAATGGCAATTCTCTTACTAAAAAAATATTACTTACAAATTAAAACCAACTAGTCTTTCTTCTTCTACTTGTAGTTGGCAATCCTAATGCACCTAATAAACCGCGTGTAAGTTCTCTGGTTACTGTTCGCATCACTTGTCTACCGGTGGTACTGTTTATTGCTCCACCAATACCACCTTTTTTCTTACTTCTACTTCTTCCTTTCGTTTTTGAGCTTTTCTTCTCACCTTCTTTTTCCGCTTTGGCAATCTTGGCTGTTAAAATTTCATGTGCACTTTTTCGGTCAATATTCTCTTTGTATTTTTCAACAAGTTTAGAATTATCGATAACCGCTTTTATTTCTTTTGGCTTTAACACATCCATTCGGGTTCTTGGTGCAATCAACAAGGTTCTTACCAAGGGCGTAGGAATACCTTTTTCACTCAATACCGTAATCAAAGCCTCACCAATTCCCAGCTTAGTCAATTCATCTTTGGTTTTATAATATTCAGATATGGGGTAATTTTCTGCAGTAAGTTTAATTGCCTTTCTATCCTTTGCAGTAAAGGCACGTAATGCATGCTGCACTTTCATACCTAACTGTGCAAGCACAGGTCCGGGTACATCAACAGGAGATTGGGTAACAAAGAAAATACCAACCCCTTTCGAACGAATCAATTTTACTATCGTTTCTATTTGTTCTAATAACACTTTAGATGCATTGCTAAATATTAAATGCGCTTCATCAATAAAAATTACCAGCTTGGGCTTATCCATATCTCCTTCTTCCGGAAACTGCGCATATATTTCTGCTAACAAACTCAACATAAAGGTTGAAAACAATTTCGGTCGGTCTTGTACATCGGTTAAGCGTATAATATTTAGAAATCCTCTTCCTTTTCGGTCCTTCCGTAATAAGTCCTTTACATCAAAAGATTTCTCTCCAAAAAAACGACTGGCATCCTGCTGTTCTATCTCTATAATCCTACGCATAATGGCACCGGTGCTAGCCGAAGACACTCTACCGTACTCTGCTTCTATCTCCTTCTTTCCATCTGTAGTGATATACTGCAATACCTTGCGCATGTCTTTTAAATCAACCAATGGCAATTTATTATCATCGCAGTACTTATACACTAATGAAACTACTCCACCTTGAGTATCATTCAATCCTAAAATTTTAGAAAACAATACCGGACCAAACTCTAATATAGTTGCTCTTAATCGAGCACCCTTTTCTTTAGATATACTTAAAAAATCAACCGGAAATTCTACTGCTTCCCATGGCGTTCCAATTTTTTCGTGTCGCTCATCAATCTTAGGATGTCCATCTGCAGCTGCAGCCAATCCACTTAAATCGCCCTTTATGTCCATCAATAAACTTGGCACTCCTTTTAACGACAAACTCTCTGCAATGCCTTGCATGGTTTTGGTTTTACCCGTACCCGTTGCTCCGGCAATTAAACCATGTCGGTTAAATGTTTTTAGCGGTGCTTTTACCAATGTTTCAGGAACAGCTTCTCCATTCACCATGGCACCACCCATTACTATGTAATCTCCTTTGGTTGTGTAACCCTTATCTATGTGTTTCTTAAATTTTGCCTGATCAGCCATAGTATTAATTATTCTCGTTTTCTAGTTCTTGTTCTCTTACAATTTTTATGCCCGGCTGCAACGGATCTGCCAAGTCGTACAATCGCTCTAAAAAGGATGTACCATACGAGGCCATTTGAGGAACACAGCTGTATACTCTTTCTTGTAATTTATTATTTGGCAGCAATTTTTTCTTCACACTATCTAACTTATTTATAGCAACCTCATTATTCTTCTTCGCATCGCGAATTATTTTATTTTCAATATTATCTATACCCTTAATGGCTTTATGCTTTTCTGCATCAATGCCTTTTAATAATCCTTCGCTTTTAATATTAAATTTGGTGCTAATGCTATCAAACAAAATGGCGATTTTTTCTTTTTGCTCATCTAACTTTAAATCTACCTTACTTTGCGCAGCCACAATTTTGCTCACTACTTCATTTTCATTTTCAAATATGTCTTCCACATCCACTCCCAATTGATCCAGTTTTGTTTCTGATAAACTATCTACCCACAAATAAGAATCGCGAAGCACCAACATTGGAAATTGAACTTTATAGTTATCGAATACCGGCTTTAACTGAAGCCAGTAGCTCAATTCACCTGCACCACCTACATAAGCCAGGTTAGGTAAAATCATTTCCTGGTATAACGGGCGTAGCACCACATTCGGACTAAAACGCTCAGGATGTTGTGAAATTTCTTTACGCAATCCTTTTTCTACAAAGTCTTTTTCTTTGTCCAGTATTTCCCAGCGCTCATCCTCTGTTCGCACAATTCTATCTCTGCTTTTATTATTCATGTAAAACAGATTTATTTCTCTTGGGTTTACTTGTGCTTTGTAATTACTTCCCCAGGTTAATATATGGTCAGAAATTAAGTGATATGATTTACTGTTGAATAATTCATCTTCAATTACAGGAGCAAACAGTTCTTTTAACACTTTCTCATTTGCATCTACTATGATTAGATTATAATCAGCAAATATTTGTTGTACAATATAGCGTGTTGCTTGTGCCAGGTTCTTGTGCTTTTCATATCCATCTCTAAATAAGCGAACCATTTCAATTCCATACTCCTCATTCTTCAAAATACCCTGCAACTCGCCAATGTTGTATTCCAATGAATTGCTCTCTGCTTCACCAACAGCGCCTTCCCACTCTTTATCCCATTCCAGCTCTTTATTAAAGATATTCACTTTACGTATCTCTTCAATATCATGATCTTCAGTAGCCATCCAGTACACCGGTATAAAATGATTATCGGTATATTTTTCACTTAACTGGCTTGCCAATTTAATTGCAGAAATAATTTTATAAATAAAATAAGCCGGACCGGTAAAAATATTTAACTGGTGGCCTGTAGTAATGGTAAACGTATTTTCATGCAATAAGACAGAGACATCCGGTGCATCTTCCATGCCTTTGTACTGCCGCTTTAACACATCCACTAAAACCTGTCTGTTATTAGAAGGAAAATTCTTATTGTTAATTAACTCATCAAAATAATTGATGTCCGGAAACACACTAACCGATGATTCTAATTTTGAATCGTTGTTGATGTAATCTTCTACAAGCTTTGGCAGAGCTTTGGCTTGCGAAAAAGGAATTGTTTTATCCATTACCATTGTCATAGAATACAAATTAAGGGGTTTTTACTAAAGGCGTTGCAAATAGG
>JABDLV010000266.1 GCA_013001815.1 Bacteroidia bacterium | reverse complement strand
GTAGACATAATGCTCGATACTGGAGTTCTCTTTTTCATATTATTCAATAATTAGGTTTTAAATTAATACAAATATCCTTCTATTTAAGAGCCTGAAATATGATCTGGGTCAGGATTGAAAGAGGGTGAAAAATGTGGGCGATGTAGGACTCGAACCTACGACTTCCACCTTGTAAGGGTGGCACTCTGAACCAACTGAGTTAATCGCCCATTTTAGAGCTTGCAAATATAGTCAGATTTAAAAAATAGCAAAATTTATTTCTGCCATAAATGAGCCTATTTGAGGCCATTATTCTTCTATTAAAAGTTGGTCTTTTAATAAATGAGAATATACTCTCATTCTCACTTTATTACTTTTTTTGCTTGGTATAAACTGAATTCTCTTGTTATTGGCATAGACATATATAATTGAATTATCTGCTTTTAATATTTCAGCTAATTCCATTCCATCAATTTCACTTGTTGTTCTAATTTCATTCAGCTTTTTATCTTTTTCAAAATATAATTTTTTCAAATTCTTGGCGAATATCAATTCAGTACCATTGTCAAAAATTAAGCTGTCTACATTAATAATTCGTTCGCTCGATGTAATTGTAAAATTTGCTACGGTTGCTGAGTCCTTAAAACTATAATCTCTAAAAGTAAAATCAATTTGCATCTCAGCATTTTCTGAGGTATATGTAAGCGGTTGAATGAAGTACTGATTCTTATCTGCACCTAAAAAAAAGTCTTCATAATCTGAGGCACGATGTTTTCCTCCATCTGGCTTAACGGAATGGCACGCAGATAATAGGCCTGCAATAAAAAGAACAAGAAGAAATGCTCTATTTAAAAGTGAGTTTTTTGAATGCATAGTCTTGTTCATACATGTTAGAAATTTGAGAAGAATCTTTACCGGTAATATGTACAATATAATATGATGCATTAAATATGTTTTCTATTACTGAAGTAGAAACATATAAACTATCCGTCTTTCTTAATATTTTATTGTAATACTTTTTTTCATCGGCATTATTGTTCAGAACTGTAAACGCGCTGTCCTTCATCATTGTATAATAAAAACCGGCCCTGTTGTACCCTATAGGAATTCCGAAGTACATGTCGTAACCATCACCGGCTACGTATTTGTGCAATGGTATTTGTGCTTTTTCATAATGGTTAAATAAGCGACCATATAATCCGGCTTGTTTATCGTTTTTAAATGGTGCCTCTTGTTCAGTTGGTGTAAGAGTATAAATGTCTTTTACACCTAATATAACTTCTCCTTTATTTGTAGTAGAGCAGGCAGCAACTAGAATCACCAATAGTGCAACTGTATATTTTAAAAGATTGTTCATTAAGGTATGGGTATAAAAAAAGGAGGGCAAAATGATTTACCCTCCTTTTTAAAATCAATTATTTTATTCTCCTGTTACTATTGTTTCCCAGGTTACAATAATTCCCAATATGTTTCCATAATTAATATCCACAGTAGAAATTTTTGTAATACCACCATTTTTGGCAGCAGACTTAATGCTGGCATCTTGGTCAAAACAAAGTACGCTCAAGTAACATGTAGCTTTAGATTTTCCAACTTTAGAACCTACAGAGTTACTTGTAGCATTAACCGGGTAAGTGATTGAACATGATGCGAAAAAAGCAGAAACTGCTAATCCCATCAAAAATAGTTTTAAATTTTTCATATGCATAATGATTTTTGTTTTTCCTACTCGTAAGGCTTTTCGGTTTTCGCCCTTCATTTTATTGAAGATTAATAATTAGTTCAATGTTTATTTAAATTAAAAATAACCTAATTACAGGGGGAAATTAGGTTCTTTATAAAGGTCAATGATAAATTTATTTTTTATAAAAACCAATAATTAGATTTAAATTTTAAATTATTGACCCTCAAAAGGTAAGAATGGAAATTATATGATTTCTGCGCATACAAATGCGCTTCCGCCAATAAATATTAAATCTTTGGCATTTGCCTCTTTTAGTGCGGCATTGGCTGCTTTTTTTACGCTGGAATATACATTACCACTCAATTGGAATTTTTTTGCTTTTGTTTTTAGCAATTCAGCATCTAAACCTCTTGGTACATTTGCTTTGCAAAAATAGTATTGCGCTGATTTAGGTAATAAGCTCAAAATTCCATTTAGTTTTTTATCATCTACCACCCCAAACACTATATGCAATTTTTTAAAAGACATTTGCTTGAGTTGATTTGTGATAGTTTTTATTGCTGCTTCATTATGGCCGGTATCTATAATGGTTATTGGTTTGTTGTTTATTATCTGCCATCGTGCAAGTAAGCCAGTGTTCTTGATGGTGTTTTTAAGTCCCGTTAAAACGTTTTTATCATTTAGGCTATAATCCGCTTTCAAAACTTCAATAACTTGTAGAACAGTGCGAACATTCTCTTGTTGATAGCTGCCTATTAAATCAAGTTCAACTTTAATAGGTTTGCTTTTGTTGGTCTTGTTAAAGCTAACTAATTGATGCTGCCCATTCTTTTGAATTTTGGAATCAATAAATTTGAATTTTTTTGGAGCAACATGTAAGGGTGCCTTTTGATGCTTGCACTTATTAGCAATGACTGAGTAATATTCTGTATTATAGGCACCTAAAACCACGGGGGTATTTTTTTTGATGATTCCCGCTTTTTCTTTTGCAATTTGCTTGAGTGTATTGCCAAGCATTTGCGTATGGTCTTTACTAATGTTCGTGATAATACTAAGTTCCGGATTTATAATATTTGTAGAATCTAGTCTGCCACCCAAGCCGGTTTCAATAATGGCAATGTCTACTTTTTTCTTTGCGAAATAATCAAAAGCCATGGCTACCGTCATTTCAAAAAAAGAAGGTTTTATTTTTTTGAATAGTTTTTCATACCTATGATAAAAAGAGGTTACACGATGCTTGCTTATCATTCTCCCATCAATCTTAATCCGTTCTCTAAAATCTTTTAAATGAGGCGAAGTATATAATCCTGTTTTATAACCTGCACTTTGAAAAACAGAGGTAAGCATGTGAGATACGGAACCCTTTCCATTGGTTCCTGCAATGTGAATTGATTTAAACTTCTTTTCAGGATTGTCTAATGCATCGCACAGCGCAATAACATTATCAAGATTTTTTTTAAATGCAGTAGAGCCGACACGCTGATACATTGGCAATTGCCTGTACATATGTTCCAGCACTTGGCTATAAGTCATTTTACAATAAAGGTAAATGAAATGGTGCCTTTTTGAATTTCGGTACCTGTAGGACTGGGATTAAATTTGGCAGCAAGCGCAGCAGCTTTAGCCTTGCTAAGTAATCCATTATCTGAAGTTGTAGATCCTCTACCCGGGCCGGTAGCGCTTATTACGTTCCCATTTTTATCTACATTAATGTTGATTACAACTGTTCCTGTTTTCTGTGATTTGTCATCCACTTTAGGAGCAACCAGCATTTTTCTTCCGGCTAATGACCATTTCATACCACTATCTCCTAAACCACTTCCAACACTGCTGGTAGAGTTTAAAGAGCCATCCAAGCTTCCTGCATCACCAGGTTGCTGTGTATCACCCTGGCTGCCCGAACTGCTACTGTTGCTCTTGTCTTTTTTGCCCATCATTGCTTTTGGATTTACAACAGGTTTAGGTTCTTCCGGTTCTTCCTTGGGTGCAACAACTGGTTTTGTTTCTACCGGTTTTGGTTTTTCTTCTTTTGGTTTAATGGTTGGTGCGTCCTCCGTGTCTTGTGTTAAATTGGGTTGCACTTCAGTTGGTTCAATAGGAGTGGGTTCTGGTGCTTGCTCAGCATCTGCATTAGACTCTTCTACATCAACAACACTGGTTGGTGCTTGTGGTTGCACATCACCACTGCCTTGTTCTACATTACCAAAGCTTATTAGTATGCCTTCTTCCTGTTCTTCAGGTTCAGGTGACAGTAATTGCATTAGAATTAAAGCAATAATAAGCAAGGCATGTACACCCAAGGTGCCTGCCAAACCTGCTTTTTTACTGTCTTTATTTTCTTCTTTCATTACTTTTCCGGGTCTGTAGCTAATACCATCTTAACCTTTAAACGGTTAGAAATGTCCATTATTTTAACCACATTTTCAATTGGAACTGTTCGTGCCGTATGCAGAATAATTACCGGGTTAGATTTCCCTTTAACATAATTCGTTATTGTGGTTTGTAGATTTCCACTAGATGTTTTATTCCCATCTACAAAATACTGTAAGTTATCATTTATAGCTACACTAACGGTTACGTTTTCTGTAGGCTTAGCTGTATTGCTATTAGGTAACAATAACTTCAGTGTGTTTACATTGGGTACCACCATTGTGGTAATCAGCATAAAGAAAATAAGCAAAAGAAAAACAATGTCAGTCATAGACGACATGTCGAACTTTGCATGGGTTTTATGTCTGCTGTTTAACTTCATGATTATTTAGCAGGCTCTTGTAACAAGTCCATAAACTCAATAGAACTGGTTTCCATTTTATAGATTACTTTTTGCACCATCGCAGTAAGTAAGTTGTACGCTATTAAAGCAATAAGTCCGACAAATAAACCGGTTACGGTTGTTACCATTGCTTCATACATTCCGCCAGACAGCATGCTAATTTCAACTTGTTTTCCTGCCTTGCTCATATTATAGAATGCTTTAATCATTCCCATAACCGTTCCTAAAAACCCAACCATTGGGGCTGCTCCGGCAACGGTTGCTAGAGTAGAAAGTCCTTTTTCTAGTTTTACTACTTCAATGTTTCCCACGTTTTCTATTGCTTTTTCAATATCGTTTAATGGTTTGCCAATTCTGTTAATTCCTTTCTCCATCATTCTGGCAATAGGGTTTACTGTGTTTTTACAAAGAGCGCGAGCAGCATCAATATTTCCGCTATGAATAAAGTCTCTAATCTTATTCATAAAATTGATTTCAATTTTGTTTGCCTTTTTAATTGCAACATATCTTTCAATGATTATATACACCGCAACAATGGAAAATAATAACAGTGGAATCATTATATAGCCACCTTTTAGTGCGAGTTCAAATAATGATATGGTTTCTTCCGCTACTTCCGGATTTAGATCAACAGTGTTACCTGCTTGTTGAATATTTAACAGCATATATTGAATGTTTAATTGCTTGAATTAAAATAGATTAATAAAGTAAAATTATGCAGCTTGGGCGTGGCTTTGATTTGATCAGTTCTTACTTCTTAACACGTTTATGTTAATAGAGATATTGCTTGTTGTACTTAAATTCTAAAACGAATAGGGTTCAGAATTATTATTGTTTAAATAAGCAAAGTGGAACTTTCTCTGTGTATATAGCTATGATAAAAGCACTTATCGTTCAATTTTTCTGTAAAAAGAACTCTTTTTTAGAAATGCCATATACATAAATTGGAAATGAGTGAAAAGTCATTTGGCTCAAACGTTTTAAGCCATTGTTTTCAGCCACCTTTTGCGATGCAATATTTTCTATATGAATTAATGAAATGATTCTATCTTTAATATTGTTTTCAAAAATATAATTCATCAGTGCATGTGCAGCTTCTGTTGCATATCCTTTTTTTCTTTCTTCCGGCATCAAATGGTATCCAATTTCCAATTCACTTACTTCATTTATTTCTTGAACAAGTATTCCGGCTTGGCCAATAAATTTATTTGTTGTTTTGTTTTCAATGGCTAACAAACCTCCCAGGTCACTGTTATAGCGTCTATGCTGATTAAGTATCCATTTCTTGCTTGCCTCTTTATCGGTAGTGTCAATTTTTAAAAATTCTTTTACTGTGTCGTCTACAATAAATACATTCCATTGTTGTTCATCACTTAATTCAATCAATCGAAAACGCAGTCTTTCTGATTCTAGTTTTACCGGTAATAATTCATTTT
>JABDLV010000218.1 GCA_013001815.1 Bacteroidia bacterium | reverse complement strand
TTAGTTCTTCGGGGTAATACACCTTAATGGGCACATCAATTACTTTTAATTTTTCCTGGTGTGCTTTGATTAATATTTCGCTGCAAAAAGCATAACGATCTTGTTTCAATTCTAAAACTTTCACTGCTTCACGGCTAAATGCTTTGAACCCACTTTGTGAATCACGAACATGTGTCATGCAAATGATTGATGTAGTCAAGTTTGCAACTGCATTAAAGAACAATGTATTTCTTGGTATGTCATTGGTTTTATCCAAAAATCGATTACCAATAGAAACGTCTGCATGGTAATGCAAATGTGCTTCGAGTAATAAGTTCATATCTGCCGGATCGTGTTGCATATCTGCATCAATTGTAATGACAGTATCATAATCTAGAAATTCTCTGCAATAAGCCAATCCGGTTTCGGTAGCCGCACCCGCACCACGGTTCATTACATGGTGCAATACAATGACATCTTCATGTCTCAGTTGTTTTTCAGAACTATCTTCACTGTTATCATTAACTACTATAATATTTTCATAGCCTTGCAGTTTCACTTGCTTAACTACATTGAGTATTCTTACACCTTCATTATAGGTAGGTATAATTATAATTACTCTTGATTTATCTAGTTGCATCGAGCTAGTATTTATTATAGTATTTCAAACATTGCCATCGAACCGCCCCTTATTAAACTGGTGCCCGCCAGGTCATATTTGGCTTTTACGGGTTTCCCATTATGCATAACCTCTAAGTTACCATCTGCACGCTGAACCAAGCGGTTAGTGTATAATAATTTTGCACCGGGATTGTTTACGAGCGTTTGAAGCAAGTTGTTGTACTTTTTTGTGAGCGATTTCTCAGGTGTATTGTCCATATTTGGTGTAGCAAAGCTAATGAGGATATATTTTATTTCTGCATTTTTTAGGCCTTCATTTACTTTATTTCTGTCTTCATTTGCTTGAAGGTATATTCTATCAAAGGCATCCAATTGGTTGTCATTATAAATGCGAATGTCATTATTGCTAATATGGTAATCTAAAGAGGTATACACATTTAGAATTTTTGCATCCGGATTTTTATTTAATTCGGAAATAATTCCATTTTCTGCCGGACCATAAAATAATTTAAGGACCTCTCTCTGCTTGGTTTCATTTACTGCGTATTTTATAAATGCCGGAGTAAATATGGGTTGAAAATATTTAATGTCTTCAATTTTTTGTCCACCCATTGTCATGTTAATGGGCAGTAACTGAAATACTGACATAAAATAAAAATAAATGGCGCAGAAAACAATAGCAGTTGTACTTACAATTTTGTCTGTTCCAAGAAATCCACTTTCATTTTTATATAAATAAATACCAATAACTAAAGGTAACAAACTAAACCCGACAAATCCATACCATAAAATTCCACTGGCCAATACAAGCCAAAGTACTGTAGAAGTATAGATAAATGCCAATATTAATTTATACTTCTTACTTAAGGATTTTAGGTTTGGCCAAAACAAATAAAACACCGGAACTGTCAATAGAATGATAATAATAAAACTCATTTCTGCACTTTGAACAGTTAAATAGTGGTACACGCCCGCAAGTAGTGATCCTGCCTGTATCAGCAAGCCATCAATGAAAACATAAATGGGTTTTAACATTCCCCGGTAAAAGACTTCTTGCATATAACTCGTGCTTTCCAAATTATCAATGTACTGCTTAAAGTCAAAGGCATCAGATTTTTTAATGGTTGATACAATTGAGAAAATTAATGCAAGCATCAGAAATACGATCTTTAAGATATTCCAATGCAGCTGATTTTCTTTAAACGAAAGCATGAATAATGGAATGAGAAGAAAAAAGATTAAACCAAAATCAACAGTCCACAAATTCACATTTCGTTTCATGGTTAAATCATAGGGTAGGGAAATAAATTTTATTAATCCTTCTTCATAACCAATATAGCGGTTAACCTCTTCGTACTTTGCCGTGTTAATTTTTTTCTTTGGTTTTTTCTTTTCTACTGTTTCATTTTGAGCAAGCAATTTTTTCTTAGAGTAATCATCTTTGTCTAAGCCAAATCCGGCATACATTACCGGAATGCTTTCTTTTTCTTGTTTGCTTGCTAATGGTTGTTTTGCATTTTTTTCAATAGATGCATTGGGTTTGCCAAACTGAAAGGGGGGCAGTGGAGCTTTTCCTGTGATTAACGCATCAATTGAGAATTTTCCCTGTTCAGAAATATGTTTTACAGCCCAGGGAACAAAGGTGATGGCAATGATGCTCCCAAATACCACAATGCGCTTTACGCCTTCAAAAAAGCCCTTTTTATTCTCTTTTATTGCCCAACCTAGAAAAGCCAAGCCAATAATAGCCGGTACGGCAACTAGCATTCCCATTTTATCAGGACTAACCTCAACGTTAGAAAACTTGGTTAATCCCAAACCAAAAATAACTGAGAAGTTTAAAAAGAAAACTCCAATAGCACTCCATTTTCCTTCTACTATATAGAAGTTTAAAATTAAGAAACCGAATATGGAAAACAATGCAGTGTATTTTATGCCAAAGGCAAATCCAAATAACAAACCACACAATGCCCATAAGGCAACATCAGGGTTTTTAATAATGGGTTTAAGCTGAATTTTTGGTGGATGCTTTATTTTTCTAAAGTAATGTTCAACAACTAGTAGTACGCAGCATAAAATGATAAATAGCATAGCTAAGTCAACTTTTGCATCGTACCGAGACTGAAACACAATGTTGGGAAACGTATAAAATGCCGCACAAGTAAAAATGGCCCAGTCCCGATTTACAAAATTCACTGCAATTCTATACAAGGCTAGTATGCACAATATTCCCGGCAACACAGATAGTGAAACGGTTAGTGTGGTATTCTTAAATAGCACAAAGCCAAGGCTCATGATTAATGACCAGTTGTATGCTTGCCCTCCTTCGGTTAATGCTCCATAGCCTGCTATTAATTTGGGGGTATTCATGTATAAGGTTAGGGCATCAAAACCTATAGGAATAGCACGTATTACAGAAATTAAGGCGATTGAAACAAATAATACAATTACTAAAAGTGGAAATATGGTAAGACCATGGATTTCAAATTGTCTGGGTTTATTTATAATTATTTTCTTAAAAAGCTGAATAATGTTTTTATAACCGATGGCAATCATTGCAATTATTAATGCGAAACAAACAGGTTGATTTAAAAAACCCAATGCACCAATTATAAACAGACCAAAAGCCATAAAAGTAAACCCAACAGCAATGGCAATTAATGGTTTTGAATAAACAGAAATACTCAGTGGTAAACGGTCAACTAATAGCATTCCTGAGTTGTAGGCTGCGGTAAGAATAAGTGCCAGGGCCGCATGAAAACTTAAGACTTTAAACAAAAATTGCATTGCACCTGCTCCTGCACTTGCTGTAATCTTTGTAGGTGAATCAGGCAGCTCTCCCATTTTAGACAAATAGAAGATGATTAATACAAACATTAGAAGAAGCACAAACAGGTAGAGGTAGATGTTTCTGAAATTATTTATCCTGACTCGCCAACTTTTCCCTATTCGTTCTCCAAATAAAAATGCAAAGCCTATGGTGAATGCCACAGATAAGACTAGAAAATTAAGGTACTCAATGTGCTTAATAGCATTATTCAAGTAGGGCGAAAAGTTCAAATAATCTAAGAGGATAAATAGCATCCAAAAAATGCAAAAAACCCTTAGCACCCAAGTATTTATAATGTTAGTCATGTCAATCCGCTCTCAAAATACAATCTAGTTCTACGTGTAATATTTTAAAAAGATTTTGAAGATAATAAAGGGTGGAAGATGGGGCAATTAATATTACTTATTAAGTCTTAAATAACTGAAAATCAATAAAATAAACCTGTAACAAAGCCTCCCTAATCTCGTATAATCTATAATCTTATCAAGAATTTATTAAGTATAGATGCTTTGTAAGAATAATGAGAATACAGGCATGATTAAAAAATTAATTAACAATGGGGCTTATCAAAAAATAGCTGAGAACGATTTAGTGGCCAAACAACGCTACAATTTGTTTTGGTTCTATTCTATTTTTGGTACACTTATTACAGCTCTTCTTTCTTATCAAACCTTTTTCATTTTCGAACTAAAAGGGTTTATTCCCTTTCTCATACCAATTCTTGGTGTGATGTATATTTTGAATTACGCTGCTTTACAGTTTCATAAACAATTTAAGCTTGCTTATTTCATTGTCATATTTTCTACTTTAAGTCTGGTACATATACTAACTTATTTTTCTGGTGGAATATTAAATCCGGGAATGTTTTATTTGGCATCGGTTGTTCTCTTGGCATTTATGTTATTGGGTACTCGAGTCGGTAGAATTATTTTTGCACTGAGTTGCATTCATCTTATTTATTTCTATTTCATAAGTGTTCATACCAGTTGGGTAACTAACATTATTAGTGAAGATCAATTAACACAAGATTATTTGGTTACCGGTATAATGGGATTGCTAATTCTGGTAGCTCAAATAAATTACTTAGAAGGCAGTAAGAATATTGTCATTCAAAATATTACAAAATCCAGAAATGAATTAGAAGAAAAGAATATTGAACTAAAGAAACTTTCATTGGTTGCCTCAAATACTAGTAACGCAGTAATTATTTGCGATAAATTGGGTTATGTAGAATGGGTGAATAAAAGCTTTACTGAAATGACTCAATTGAGCTTGGGAGAAATCAATGGTAAATACATTGAGCAATTATACACCGGACCAAGTTTAAACAACCAAAAAATAATTGCACTAAGAGAATGTGTCAAGTCAAACAATTCGTACGAAGGTGAATTATTAAAAGTAAGAAAGGACGATTCAAAATTTTGGGCACATATTATTGTTACTCCAATTCTGGGAGACAACGGTCAAATGGAAAAAATTGTAATCATCGAAAATGATATAAGTGAAAAGAAAAATTCTGAAGAAAAACTAGCTGAGTACTTAGATAGTTTAGAAAAGACGAACAAAGAATTAGAAAAGTTTGCCTATGTCGTTTCCCATGATTTAAAGGCACCGCTTCGTGCCATTGGTAATTTAACCGGATTAATTGAACATGATGCCGGAGATAAATTTAG
>JABDLV010000189.1 GCA_013001815.1 Bacteroidia bacterium | reverse complement strand
AATGTAAAATGGACCGAAGCACCGCTAATGCAAATTTCTTCCACGTTTATTCGTAAGGCAATTAAAAATAAAAAGGATGTTCGGTATTATTTACCGACAGCAGCTTACGAGTATATTGAAGAAATGAATTTTTACAAGAAGTAGTTTAAGCCAACTCTAACTCAAATAGAGAAGTAAAAAAAGCAACACCATCACTATTAGCTAATGCAGGGTCTACCGCACGCTCCGGGTGAGGCATCATACCAATTACGTTTCTGTCTTTATTGCATATACCGGCTATATGTTGAATAGAACCATTCGGGTTTGCTTCATCAGAAATGTTTCCGCTTTCATCACAGTATTTTAATAATACCTGATTGTTCGCTTCTAATTCTTTTAGCGAGGCCTCATCTGCATGATATCTTCCTTCGCCATGTGCAATAGGAATTTTGTATGCCTTATTGGTATCTAACCCAGAAGTAAAGAATGAGTTTGCACCGGTACTTTTTAAGTGAACGTTTTTACAAATAAATCTATGACTGTTATTATGCAGCAGTGCACCCGGAAGTAAATGTGCCTCGCAAAGTATTTGAAAGCCGTTGCATATCCCAACAACTTTACCTCCATTGTTTGCAAATTCTATTACCTCTTTCATAATAGGTGAAAAACGTGCAATGGCACCGGAGCGCAAATAATCGCCATAAGAGAAACCACCGGGAAGAAAAATAACATCGCAATTTTTTAAATCATGATCTTTATGCCACAATTCAACTACTTCAACACCATGCTTATCTTTAAACAGATTAAGCGTGTCAATCATATCATGATCGCAATTAGAACCGGGAAAAACGACTACACCACATTTCATATTAGGAGATTTTAGGCGAAATTAATTCTAATTCGCTTAGCCATCAAGAATTAAATGAAAAATTGATAAAGCGCTAGTGCAAGTAATAGAAATACAATTATTTCATCCATTGCTCTTTTCTTCAATTTTATAATCCAATGGCAAATAATTAGCGTAAAGGGTATACTCAGCAAGGTTAATTGATATGCTCTTCCATTAAAAATAATGGCCGTCATTATAAAAGTTAGCAATGCGTAAATCCAGGTTACCTGGTTAAATCTTCTTAATCTGGAAGTGTTTTTATAATGACTTAAAATCATATCGGAAAGGGAAATGCCAAATACAATAAGTATGGCAGAAAAAACAATGGCATAATAAATAATGTTTTCAATAATAAAATCACTGCCAACGGTTACCCCTATGCTGCCCATTAAAAGATTAAGATGATCTGCATTATCAGTTAAATAATAACCCAGCCAAACCAATAACCATATTGAAAGGAAACCAAGCAATGCACTTACAATGTTGCGCCATGAAAAGGGCAGCAGCACATTTACTATAATTATAAATGCAATAAGCATGTACACTGCCGGCAAATAAAATAATGTGGCCAGTGCACAAATCAATCCTACATCAAAACATTCAGCCAGTGGATTCTGTGTTTTATATAGATTGAAAAACTTATCGAGCAACCAAATGAAAAACGTATTGGCTATTAATATGGGATGAAATAGGATGCTATGCGGAACAATGAATATGACTACTGCATAAATCAATGCAGCCAAATACCCTCTTTTGCTTAGTATTTCGTGTTTGTCTATTACATAGGCCACATAAAAAGCCTGAAATGCTACCAGCAGAAATGCCAAAAAACAATAAAAGTATCTATTGGCGCCCGTTAAACGATTTATAAATAAGTCATATAATGGAGAAACCTGGTCGGTAATTACCTCAAATTGAAAGAATAAAGAAGATGCCCAAACAGCCAGTAGAAGTATGGGCAGTATTATATAAACAATGGGCTGGGTGGCCTTAAATATTCTAACAAGCATGCTTTAAAAATAGCCTATTGATAAATACCAATAAGACTAAAATATTTTTATTTTTGAGAAAATTATAAAAACATGTTTAGCAAGATATTTCACGGCATAGGAGATTTTTCAGAAATGATATTTGATATTTTACCAAGTTTTGGATGGTTGGTAAATCTCTTATTTATAGGCGCAATTGCTGTAGGTGTATTCTATTATACCTTTTATGAGCACAAAGTAGGTAGCAAGGGTGGCGATAATTATTTATCCAGATAGTTTAGCTGTTCTGTGTTGCAATAGATCCTTGCCAATATCAATTCGGTAATTCATTTTTTCAAAACTTATTTTCTCTGCATTATTGTATGCTTTTTGCAAAGCATCTTCTAATTCATTTGCCATTGCACTCACTGCAAGTACTCTTCCTCCGTTTGTAATTACTTTTCCATTTTCATTTTTAGCACCGGCATAAAATAAATTACAGTCGCTTGTATTTTCAATGCCACTGATTTCAAACCCTTTTTCATACGAAGCAGGATAACCGCCACTTACCAACATTACTGCTGCACAGGTTCTAGTATCAAACTCAATGCTAATTTTATTTAGTGTTTTGTTGTGGGCAGCTTCAAATAAATCAATTAAATCTGTTTTTAATCTTGGTATTACTACTTCAGTTTCGGGGTCGCCCATTCTAACGTTGTACTCAATAACAAAAGGGTTGCCATCTACATTCATTAATCCGATAAAAATAAAGCCACAGTAAGGAATGCCATCTTTTTGCAAACCACTAATGGTTGGTTCTATGATTTGATCGGTTACTTTTTGCATAAACAAATCATTTGCAAATGGAACCGGTGAAATGGCGCCCATGCCACCGGTATTCGGTCCGGTATCATTTTCGCCAATGCGTTTGTAGTCATGTGCTTCGGGCAACACAACATAATTTTCACCATCGGTCAACACAAAAACAGATACTTCTTCTCCTTTTAAAAACTCTTCTATAACAACGGTGTTGCTGGCTGCACCAAACTGTTCATTCACAAGCATTTCTTTCAATGCATCTTTGGCTTCTTGCAAATCTTCAAGAATTAAAACACCCTTACCTGCTGCCAGGCCATCTGCTTTTAAAACATAAGGTGCACTCAGTGTTTCTAAAAAAGCATAGCCTTGTTCTAAATTATTTTTAGTGAAAGATTGATATGCAGCAGTAGGTATGTTGTGCTTTTGCATAAATGCCTTCGAGAAATCTTTGCTGCCTTCCAGTTGTGCACCTGCCTTACCCGGACCAATAACCATTACATTTTTCAGTTCAGCATCTCCTTCAATAAAATCTCTTATTCCTTCCACCAATGGTGCTTCGGGACCAACTACCAGCATGTTTATGTTCTTGTCTAGTATGCAAGATTTAACCTTGCCAAAATCTGAAACATCAAAATATAAATTAGTACCACAAGAAGCAGTGCCCGCATTTCCCGGAGCAATAAAAAGCGTATTGAGTTTACTGCTTTGTTTTAGTTTCCATGCCAGTGCATGTTCTCTGCCACCCGAACCGATTAAAAGTATATTCATAATTATTTGCTAAAGTGCTAAAATAAAAAAAGCCGCCCGAAACCGAGCGACTTTTGAAATATATAAATAGTTGATTTTTAGTGAAACCCGATTTTGACAAGCGCAAGCGAAGTCAAAATGGATGGTTGAACTAACCCCGAATTCATTTCGGGGTCTCAACACATATGCCTTAATTTTTTAATAGTGAAACCCGATTTTGACAAGCGTAAGCGAAGTCAAAATGGATGGTTGAACTAACCCCGAATTTATTTCGGGGTCTCAACCTTATACCTTTACTTTTTTAATGGTGCAACCCATTGGCTTTGTAATGGCAGGATCTATTTTTTCTCCATTTACCATCTTGCCAATCGCATCTTTTAAGTAATGCTTGCCGGCAGTTTTAGTTTTGTTCTCATACTTATCATTTATGGCACCTTTAAATGTCAACTTCATGTCACCATCAAACAAATAAATATGTGGAGTACGTGTTGCGCCAAAGGCATAAGCCAGTTCAGAGTCAGTATCTACCACATAAGCAAATTGATATTTATCTGCTTTTGCTTTTACTTTCATAGCTTTCCAACTGTCATCTCCATCACGCTTTGCTTCGTTGCTGTTAATGGCAATCATACCAACATTATTTGCAGCACATAGTTCATACAACTCTGGGTATTGATCTTCCCATGCAATTACAAACGGACAAGTGTTGCAAGAAAAAACAACCAGTAAGCCATTTTCTCCTTTTTCACTTTGCAATGAAGCCATTTCACCGTTGGTGTTTTTCATTTCTAATTCTGCTTTCGGTGCTTTATCGCCTAAAGCAATATCAGTGTGTTTGTCGCCTTCGCCTTTAAAGGCAAAAAAAGCTACAATGGCTAAGCCAAGTACTCCTATAATTATCTTTTTCATTTTTTAGTATTTGATTTTTATGAAGAACGAAGATAATAGGCAATTGTTTTATTTCCTTCATAATTGTACATTTATATACACATTCCCTGCACGTAAATCTTATCTTTTAGAATATACATGGCGGTTAGACCATTTAGCCAGACAACCTATCAAATTGTGGTGTATACGGATAAAACGACCTATTCTGCCAAAATTCTAATTAGGTAAGTCAAATTTTTAAAACATTTAGTTGTATTTAATTAACCTATAATATATTATGAAAACATCCCAACGATTCATTGTATTGCTTTTTATTGCTTTTGCTTTTTTTGCATCAGATAATGCAAGAGCCTCACATGCAACAGCAGGCTATATCACCTATACGTACCTCAGTCCAAGCACCTATGAGGTAATATTAACTTTTTATAGAGATTGTGCAGGAGTGCTGGCTCCGGCTTCAGCAAGTATCAGCTATAACTCATCTTGTGGTGGAGGTGGTACCGTTGTATTATTACCGGTTCCGGGAACTGGTCAACAAATTCCATTATCCCCTTTTACTGTTCCAGCAAATACTGCTTGCATGGGTGGAACGGGTTATGGCGCAGAAGAATGGAAATACAGCGGTATAGTTGTTCTGCCGATTGCTTGCAGCGATTGGACATTCTCCTATTCGCTTTGTTGCAGAAATCCGTCTAATACAACAGTTGGTACAGGTAATTTTTATATAGAAACAATGCTCAATAATCTTAATGTACCTATAAATAATTCTCCGGTTCCATTTAGTCATGCAGTAGCTGAATTTTGTGTTGGAGATCCGGCAATATGGAATCAAAACAGTACGGATGTTGATGGTGATTCTTTGGTATACTCATTGGTTTGCCCTAAAACGGACTCAAACTCATCTGTAGTTTATAATCCGCCATACAGCTGTACCAATCCTATCATTGCAAGTCCTCAGGTATCTTTAAATCCTATAAGTGGTCAAATGGCATTCTTACCAACTGTCCAGCAAATTTCAATATTAGCCGTAAAGGTTGATGAGTATAGAGGGGGAGTGTTAATAGGTTCTGTTGTAAATAGCATGCAAGTTTATGTTAGCGCAAATAATTTGTGTCTTTTTAATATTGGTAGCAATAATTTAATTGTTGGTAAAACCTTTATTGACGGAAATCAAAACGGGGTATGTGATTCTAATGAAACCGGATTTACAAGTGGGGTAGCAAACTTTACTAATCAGGCTAATAGTTTTAATTCCGGCCTTGGTTTTGGTGGTTTGTTTTTTGGTATAGTGGATACCGGCAGCTGGACAAGCAGTATAGATTTATTCAACACTAATTATTTTTCTGTAAGCCCCGATTCAATCATCTCTAATTTTGGTTCGCAAACAGGCCTAATAGATACGGTTAATTTTGCAGTGCAAATGATTCCCGGTAATCCGGATTTGTCAATTGAATTGCTTCCCCTTACTCCTCCTGTTCCGGGTTTTAATTTATGGTATGGGTTGGTTGCCACAAACATTGGTACAGATACCATTACCGGTGATGTACAGTTTACACATGATTCACTGTTAACTATTAATTCAACCACTCCCTTGTATGATTCTTATACAAACCCGGTTGTAACATGGAACTTTACTGATTTTGCACCCTTTCAAACCCAAACCTATACAATTTGGTTTAGCGTTCCTGCACCACCCATAGTTAATTTGGGAGATAAGCTGAATTCGAGTGTCATTATTAATCCGGTTGCAACGGATGTAGATCCTAGCAATAACATTGATAGCATAAACCATGAAGTAATAGGAGCCTACGACCCTAACGATAAATGGGTAAACAGGGAAACAATTTTAAGTAATGCATTGCCTTATACTGATCACTTAGATTATTTAATTCGTTTTCAAAACACAGGAACAGACACCGCACATACAGTAATTATTAGAGATACATTGGATGGTCAATTAGATCAAAGCACATTTAATATAAAACATGCCAGTCATGACTATAAAGTTATAACACGTAGTAATAATGTTATAGAATTTCACTTTGATAATATTCTATTGCCGGATAGCAATGTAAATGAAGCAGCTAGCCACGGGTATATTGCATACAAAATAAAACCAAAAAGTTCTTTTGGTATAGGTAATGTAATTACGAATGCAGCTGCAATTTATTTTGATTACAATCTACCAATTATTACAAATACCGTACTGACCGAGGCAGTGTTGTTTACCAATTTAGGTGAGCATAGCAATGCAACACCATTAACTGTTTATCCAAACCCAACAAATGGAAAAATTACCATCAGTGCAGAAGGATTGAACTGGGAAAAAGCGAATATTTCTGTTTATGACATATTAGGTAAACAGGTAATGCAACTAAATGTAAACAAACCGCATCTTAATAAATATAGTTTAGACATCAGTGCACTGGCAAAAGGAGTCTACAATTTGGTAGTAGAGGGAAAGGAGGGAAATTACAGTGCAAGAGTAATAATAGAATAAGTTCTATTTTAAACTAAATAATTTATTAACCTAATTAAGATTGTGGCTTATGAAAGCATACAAACGGATTGTTGTAATATTTTTTACTGCTTTTTTTCTTTGTACAACAGATAATGTAAAAGCAAGTCATATAGA
>JABDLV010000161.1 GCA_013001815.1 Bacteroidia bacterium | reverse complement strand
GGTGCTACTATTTACAAAGTTGCGCTGAATCATTCAGATAAAATGTACCTAACCAGGGTAAAAGCTGAATTTGATGGAGACGTTTCATTTCCGGAAATTGATTGGGATGAATGGAAGCTTGTTGGCAAGCAGAATTATGAGAAAGATGAAAAGCATGATTATGCATTCTGTATAGAGGAGTATGATTTTGTAGCTTAGATTATTACTAAACATTTATTTTGAGTTAAAAGGTGAATTTTAATAACAACTGTTCTAAGCACAAACTTTTAACATACATTTTTGTTTACATTTTAATAGTTCAATTTTTTTGAGCTCAATGATAAGATTTATTACAATTGACAACATTGATATACACAACAAACTTTATGCGAACATACATTTCATTCTTAGTCATTTTTCTTCTATTTAATACAATGCTGAATGGCCAATCATGGGTATCTGTAGCAGATATTCCAACAGGAAGACACCATCCTGTTACGTTTGCTTTAAATGGCAAAGGCTACTCAGTAACAGGAACTATTTCTTCAGGTTATGTCACAAAGACCTTTTATGAGTATGACCCTGTGTTAGATACTTGGACAACCCTTACTGACTTTCCAGGTGATGCAAGAGGTTATTCTATTGGCGTAGTTAGCAATGGTTTTGCCTATATGGGATTTGGTTCAAGCATAAATCAATACTTAAATGATCTTTGGAGATATGATGCTCAAAATGATCAATGGACGCAGATGGCTAGTTGTCCTTGTTCCGGGAGAACACATCCTGCAATGATTGCGAATAACGGTAAGATATATGTGGGATTAGGTAATGATGGTCAAAACTTAAACGACTGGTGGGAGTATACAATTTCATCTGACTCATGGATTCAAATGGCAAATTTACCCGGTCCTGTTCGTCATCACCCTTATCAATTTGCAACCGGTGGCCAAGTCTTTGCAGGCTTAGGTCATGGGAATGGCATATTTGATGATTGGTACAGACTAGATACAACATCAAACTCCTGGACGGCTATGGCAAATTTTCCGGGAGAAGCACGTGTTGCCGGAACACAATTTGACCATGGCAATTACGGTTATATTCTAAGTGGTGATGGCGATAATCACAGTTTTATGCCAACCGGAGAAATGTGGCAGTACGACCCCTTAACAGATACATGGCAACAGCTTACCCCTCACCCTGGAGTAAGTAGATGGGCACCGGGAAGTTTTGTTATTGGTAATGATGTATACTTTTTTGGAGGAAAAAACAGACAAGCCAACACATATCCTGTAAGTGTAGATAAATTTACTTTGCCTTCAATTTCCGTTGGAATTTCGGAAGATAATCATTCCGATATTAATGTGTTCCCGAATCCATTTAGTAATCAACTTTCTATCAAGACTGAACATACCGGACATTTACAATATCGCATCTGGAGCGTGGATGGCAAAGCCATTCAACAAGGTTTCATTGTTAATGAATATATCAACACGGCTAATATTCCGGATGGCATTTTTATTCTTGAGATTCAAGAGTCTGACGAGAATATCATTGCTAGAAAACGGCTTGTTAAGATTAACGAATAATTAGAGCACAGTGCAAGCAATGTGTGTACAGCACAAAATTATAATTACTTTTTCGCCTTCTTAATTAATTTGTAGGCCCAGTCGTAGTGGCTTGATGTAGATGAAATTAAATATGCGCCAAGAGAAGTAGTTCCTGTCCATTGATATTTCTTCTTTTCAAATAACTCTTTGTCTGTATGTTTTTGAATTAATTTCTGGACTTTCTTAAAAGAAGAATTAAAATCTTTTCGCACTGCAATTAATTTACTCTTGTTGTATTTCTTCCAAACTTCTTTGTTAAAATCCGGTAATGTTTTCCAGGAGTACCCTTCTGCAGGCATAGCAGGTTTTTTTCCAGCCATCCCAATCTTATACCATTCCAATATTAACAAATGCCAATGATGCAAGTGCGCTAAGACATCTCTAATATTCCGGTTCATTGTACCTTTCGGAAAATCCTTATTTTGTTCTTTATCAGAAAAAGAATCGATTAACTCATTTAGTTTATTCAAGTTTTCTAGACTTAGGTCCAATAACTCTGCTTTCGTTTTTGGTCTTGGCATATGAAATAATGATTTAGCTAATAAAGTTACCCAATGAAAGGCCTTACCCGAATGACCTAAATCATAACATGTATTTTCTAAATTTGAATCCAATATTAAGAATTGTAGTACTTTCGCACCATGTCTTGTCCATCACATAAAAACGAATATTATTCACAAGCACTCGCTGAAGAACAGCTAATTGATTTGCATGCGCGAAACAATTATGCAAATGGTGATGGCCCGGTAAATGTGTATATGTGTGATATCTGTCACCATTGGCATTTAACTTCTACGGGTGGTTTAAATTTAGAGTTAAAAGAACAAATGGAAAACGGTGAGCTGAAGAAAAAGCAAACCGCTTATCAGTGGGAGAATAAACTCTAAAGAATAAAAAACAGCACAAATAACAGAATCAATACAACGGCTACCCAGATATAAGACTTGCTTTGTCTGGGGAATTCATATCCACATATTGGACATTCTTCACTTCCGGCATCAATTTCCATTGCACAAGAAGGGCATTCTATTTTTTTCATTGATAAAAAGAAAACCGCCAGGTAATTAACCTGACAGTTGAATTAATTAAGAATTTCGTTTAAGTGGCAATACACCAGATAAGTCTCCAATAACATTTACTAATTCAGAGTCTGTTGGAATAACAATTTTTGCATTATCTGCCAAAGCAATCTCCACAGTTTCTAACTTCTTAAGTAATTGCGCATTCCCAACAAAAAATTTATCTGCAGCCTCATTTACCAATGCAATAGCCTGTGCCTCTCCTTCTGCTTTTAAAATTTGAGATTGCTTTATTCCTTCTGCCCGTTTAATTTCAGAACGCTTAGCCCCATCTGCTTCAGTTTCAGAAGCAGTAGCATAATCAATAGCAGCTATCTTTTCATTTTCTGCTTTCACAATCTTATTCATGGTTTCTTGCACATCTCTAGGTGGCTCAATTTCTTTCAACTCTGTACGAACAACTTGTATTCCCCAATTCGCAGTTTCTTCAATTAACACATCATGCAACTGACTATTAATTTTTCCTCGCTCGCTATTTGCAGATTTTAAGGTAAGCGTACCAATAATGTTTCTTAATGTGGTTCGCGCTAAACTCACTATTTGTCTTCGCACATCATTTACGTTGTATTGAGAAGCCTTAACACTGGTCTCATCATCTTTAATTTTAAAATAAACTTGTGCATCAACAGAAGCATTCAAATTATCGTTTGTGATAATTTCTTGAGGCTCAGCATCAATCATTATCTCAGTAATGTTCACCTGGTACATTTTATCAATAATTGGAATAATCCAATGAAAACCCGGATTTGCAAAGTGATTGTATTTACCCAGGCGCTCAACTAAGGCCCTTCGTGTAGGCCGAACAATTCGAATACCGGCAGCTAAAAAAACTAAAAGGAATAAAATGGAAATAAATAGTGGCATAGTTTTAAATTTTTTGGTTCAACTCTTATAAATATAGCAAAATAATTGAAAGTGCCAAATATTATTGCAACTGAACCCAAATTTTACACTAGTCAACAAAATAATTGAGTTCGTCAATTTTTTTTCAATGTTCGTCACTAATTTAAAGTGCGAACTGCTTTTGTGCACACCTTTACTTTAACAAAAACAAGAAGAGATGATGAACTTGCACTCCCACTCATACACCAACTTGTTTCAAAGCAAAAAAGAACAATACCCTTCTCTAGAATCAATAGACACGAAATACTTTGGTAAGAAAGAAGGTTTATTCAACTTACAAGAAACAAGCAGTTCAATTTATGTTACACCTGAATTGACAAAAAAAATTCTTTCAAAAAATAGTTGGAACCTAACTTACACTAAGCAAAAAACCAATTTCAACTTAGTAATAAGTAGTAAATATAAATTTAGGTTTTCAGAAAATAACATCTGCACTGCAGACAACGGAGAACATACAATTGCCGGTTCTTGGCATACCGGCTATGACAATAAAACGCTCAAACTCAATATCGCGCTTCGAATACCTTTAGAACTTGTTACTTTGTGCAAAATGTGGAATGTGGTAGAAACCAGCGAAAACCATGTGAGATTGATAACCCCTAAAATATCCACTGGCGGAATAGAATGGCTGACTCTTGAAAAACCGTAATTTTTTAAGAAGCATTTTGGTTTTGCACATAAAAGTCCCGAGCTCTTCGGGACTTTTTTTAATAATAATTCAAAATTAATTTTACTGAATATCAATACATTAAGTCATTTCCTCAATAAAAATTAATTTCATTGTTGGAACATTGATGTTTAAACATTAAGTTTGCCCTGACTTATGAATATGAGAATAGAAGACGAAATAAAACAGAGCAAGCCATTTAAGAGCGATTATCAAAAAGCAGCAGTTAATATGCTGTTTACACAAGGATGGATAATGGAGCACATGCGTAATTTATTTCAACCCTTTAACATTACGGTTAAACAATACAACATATTAAGAATTCTTAAAGGAGCAGGCAAACCAATTAGCACCTCAGTAATTAGAGAACGGTTAATTGACAAAATGAGTGACACCACAAGAATTATTGACAGAATGTTGGCAAAAGGTTTAGTTGAAAAAAATAATTGTAAAAGTGATAAGCGCTTAGTTGATATCACTATATCTAATAAAGGCACTGAATTACTTAAACAGATTGAAAGCAAATCAAAAGACATGGACAGAATTTTCAGTGCTTTGACTTTAGATGAAACAAAAAAATTAAATCTACTATTAGACAAACTAAGAGGTTAACGTAATTAAAAATTAATATTAAATAAACAATCAAACATGAAAACAATTAAAACATTAAGCTTAATCGCTTTCGCAAGTTTATTTCTACTTGCATTTACAGAAAAAAAGACCAGTTCAATTGATGTAAATGTTGAAAACAGTAAAGTTGCCTGGAAGGGTTACAAAGTAACAGGAGAACATTCAGGAACAATAAATCTTAAGAGCGGTTCTTTTGAATATGAAGAAGACAAACTTGTTGGTGGAACATTTATCATTGACATGACAAGTCTTGTTTGCACTGATTTAGAAGGAGAATACAAAGGAAAATTAGAAGGACACTTAAAATCTGCAGATTTTTTTGGTGTTGAAAAGTATCCGACTTCTAAATTGGAAATTACAAAAGTAGTTGAACGTGGAACACCGGGTGATTACAAATTAGTTGGTAATCTGACTATTAAGGAAAACACCCAAGAAATAAAATTCAATGCTTCAGTTGTCAGATATGAAAATGTTGTAAAGTCTATGGCTGACATAACAATTGACAGATCAGATTTTGATGTAAAGTATGGATCAGGAAGTTTTTTTGATAATTTAGGGGACAAAACCATTTATGATGAGTTCGACTTGAAAATTCAAATGGTAGCGGGCAAGTAAGATAATTCTGAAATATTCAGATAAGCTGTAGGGGTTTACGGCTTAGCAGTATTACGTGGTGTAATAACATATTTCAGCTTTTAAGCGCAGATTCATTTCTGCGCTTTTTTTATATTCGGTAATTAAATTATTAGCACAACATGACTATAAAAACATATAACATCCTTATTTTTCTTTTTCTCATTATCGCATTAATCACTTGCAAATCACAAAAAAAAATTAGTAAAACAATGGATGTACCGAGCGAGTATCCAGATGTAGAAGACTCCTTTATCATTGGTTCAGGAGGGGGATTTACAGGAGAATACAATATATTTAAAGTTCACTCTACCGGAGTAGTTGATAAACTTGATGAAGAAAGTCAAACATATAAATGGTACACTGAAATTAGTACGGATAGTACATTTAATTACTACGAAGAGTTTGGTAAATTAAATATTACTTCCATAGACTTTAACCATCCGGGTAATATGACGTTTTTTATTGAAGTAAATACAGAAGATGGAATGCACACAGTCAAATGGGGAGATGAAAAATTTCAAATCAATAAAGCTGTAGAACTATTCTTTGAAAAAATGATGACAGCAATTTATGAGAAAGAAAGGTAGATTATTCTAATATCAGTTTTTGCGAACTTCTACTTTCATTGGTGATAACACTTACAAAATAAATTCCTGATGCATATTCACTTAAATCTAACTCAACAAACTCTCCTACCCTGTCTAAACGTTTGTTTTTCAAAACTCTTCCGGTGATGTCTAATACTTCTATGATTACATCCGAATTTAATTCGCTGTTAAAATAGATTTGAAATAAGCCCGAACTGGGATTTGGGAACAATGAAAATGTATTTGATTCCACATCATTAATTCCAACCAACATTGAATCGGTAAAAAACAGATTATCAATAAATGTATGGTCACCCGTACTTCCACCAATGGTTTCTTCTTGCCATCTTAAAAAATGCTTTCCTTCGAAACAAGCCTCGAATGAAGTTCCGGCATATGCATCTAAATTAATTACGTAGTGCACAAATTGATCTGTATCATTTGCGGTTGGGTGAAATTGATCACCTACCTGAGTGCCATTAACCATTATTCTAGCAGAACTAACAAACTCAGGGATATTACCTAAGCCCATAATTGAATCATAGTATAGAGAGTACGTTTGTTTCAAATCAAAAACCATCCGTGCATTGGTCCATGTACTTGCATCAACACAAAAACATGCACTGCATCCATATTCAGGATTCAAATTAAAATTATCCGGTTCGTTTGTTGGAAAGGTAACTAATGAATCAACAAAATCTCTGGCACCTAATTGCAATCCCCAATTACTGCTAGGCTCTGCCGCTCTATGTTGCACCAAAACTTCTCCCTTGCCTCCGCTTATTACATAAAATGAATCTACTACTTGTATTCTTTTTTCAAAGCTTAGAAAATCTGTATTTGTTAAGGTAAGCGGATTGGTAATTTTAATATTCAGAATGTCATCATTTTCTTTAATGGAATCATTAGCGTAATCAATTGAAAAATCAATTGTATGTTCCATCTCTACAGAAAGATCAGCACCGGTATTAAACATATAGTTAATGGTATCACCGGCTATTAGACTTGCTGCTAATATTAAATTTTCTGAAACTGGAGTTCCACTATTCAATGTATAGGATAGCGCAATGGTATCTCCAGCTGGTATCGTTGTATTACAACCACTTTCATTAAATCTAAAAACTAAGCTAAGCGTTTCATTCGCGCTTAAATCACAACTTACTTCAGGGTATTGTGCGCTTAATATTTGAATGTCATTTGTTAATGTATCCGGACCAACACCTACGGCATACCATGCATTGTTTGTTTGTTGTACTTCAAATGAACATGAACCATAAATATCTGCTGCTGACTCTAAAGCACCTTGCCTCGCATCTAAATAATTTGAGTTAACCGTTAAGTATGCAAATAAATTTCTGTAAGCGATAGCCTCTGCTGTATCTCTCCCCAGACCAATTACATCATAAAAATCTCCATTATCATTGGTTCCGGTATCGCCAACAGCTAGCAAATAATACCAATGGTTTTGCACCCCGCTATTGGTATGCACACCTCCATTGTCACTGGTAGTAAAATTCCAATGTTGTCCATGGTAGGTATCCGGATCAGAAAATAGTTTTGGGTCCTGAAGATTTCTTAAAACAAAATCGGCTTCACCAATATACCATCCACCGGTATCATTTAATGCAAAGTTTTTTATTGCACTTCCAAATATGTCACTAAACGATTCATTCAATGCACCCGGCTCATTCCTATACACCAAATCAGATGTTTGTTGCGTAACTCCATGCGTTAATTCATGTGCCGTTACATCTATAGAAGTAAGCGGATTACCCGTTCCATCTCCAAATCGGGCATACATTCTGCCAAACCACTGTGCATTAAACCAATTATTTCCATGATGAATGTAACTAAGAATGGGGGCATCATTATCATCAAAACTTAAGCGGTTGTGTTTTTGCAAAAAATAATCGTAAGTCATTCCCATCCCCCAGTGTGCATCTGTAGCCGCATCATCTGCTTCTGCATTTGCATTATCCCAAAAGTCATCACTGTCTTCAAAATTAACTGCATCAACAACATCAACACTTGTATTCATATCAAATGTATACACTCCACCTCCCCTAGTACTATCTAACAATACATAAGTCGCAGAATCTAAACTTGTGCACATGCTTTGTGTTCCACTGTATCTTGTCACTGTGGTGGCACTTCCTGTAACACACCCATCAAGCGAAAACAAAATATTTCCGTTTGAAGCATCAACAAATAAAATTTCATTTTCGATCGGACCTTCTGCAAATATCTCAACCTTCCAGCACAAATTATAGTTCGAACCATCTCTTCGGTATTCTTCATCTGCAATAACCAGCTCGGGTTGCGGATAGAATGAAGCATCCGGGTCATTTTTAATTAATTTGATTAACGCTTCCTTTTCCGGGTCTTGCCAATAGTATTTAGGAGCATTTATATAAGACATGCAATGCAATATTGCTTGCTCATCAGTTATTTGAGGAACGCTGGAACAATGAATGTTCTCAACCAACTTACCATTGGCCTTTTCTACTTTGTTATTTCTGCTATGTAGAATGTACTGGCCACCTTCAACCCGCACTCCTTTATAATGTTGATTATACTTATAGTGTTCAAATCCTAATAAGTCATCATATTGTTTAAATAATTCAAAACTGTAATTAATATCAAACCCTAAGTTTATCTGATACTCATCAAAAAAATCTAATGGCTCAATTTCAATGCCCGGTTTTATTTTTATCCAATCTATACCATGAGTAGATATTGCAAATTCTGACAATTTATTTTGCTGCCCATAAATACTATGGGTAAAGCATCCTATTAAAAGGGCAAGTAGAATATTTTTCATTGGGTATTTTGGTTAAATGAGAAGCATTAAATATAACAATTTCAAGAGTGAATAAAATTGCTATTTTTAGTTGAATGAAATTCAAATTAGTTCTAATACTAACATTTGTTTCTGCAAATACTTTTGCTCAAGACTATTTCGAAGTATTTTCTTTTGGCCAAAAACATTTTCCGGCCACTGAGTTTCCAAAATTCCCCAGTGAAAGTGTAAATAATGATTTCTATTTGAATGCCACCCTGCCAATACAAACTGAAAATGGTGATGCCTATTTGTTTGGACTTTTTCTGGAACAATTCAATACCATACTGACTCCTTATGCAGAGTCTAAAAACATATTTACAATTGGGCTAAAATTCGGAAGCAATATAAATTTTAATGATAAATGGAGCGCTACATTCTTGGGTTTACCCAAACTGTCATCTGATTTGTATGATGTTTTTGAAGAAGACTTTCAAATGGGTTTTGTTGTTCTAACAAAGCTTAAAAAAACAGATGCGCTCAATTATAAGTTTGGCGTATACTATAACGATGATTTGTTTGGAACTAAAATAGTACCCCTAATCGGACTATACAGAAAAAGTGAAAATGGAAAAATTACCATTAACGCTAGCATTCCCGTAAGTGCGGATTTAAATTATCAATTAGGTAAGAACATTTTCGCAGGAACGCGATTTAATGCAACGGCTAAATCATACAAAATTGGCAAGAGACCCTATCTAGGCAGGAATACATACTTACATAAAAACAATAACGAAGTTAAATTATATCTGCAAGGCAGAATTGGCAAAAACATTATTGCAGAAATTCATGGAGGCTATACAATAGGACGAGACTATGAATTGTATGCGTTAGACGATGAGATGGATGTGGACTTTACCTTATTTAAACTAGGTGATGACAGACAAAAACTAAATCGTTCTTTTGGTGATGGATTTGTACAGGAATTTAAATTGATATACAAAGTAGATTTGTAATTAGTGTTTTTATTGAGATTGTTAAAAATTTCTCCTATACCTATTTTGCTGATTTTAAATCAAATAGAGTTGTAATCTCGAATTATTTTCAGCACTGTGCATGAAGGCAACACATTTCCCGTTTAATACTTTTAACTAAACTCATCGCCATATGAAAAAAGAACGCAATATGTTTCAGGAATTGCTATGGAATATTTCTGGACACAAAAAAGAAATCATTGAAAATTGTGAAACCGACAAATACTCTGCATCCATTATTGGTGCACTCTTAGTTATTGTTGGTATTTATGCAACCATTGCCTGGACATTCTTTATTGGAACAGTTAGTAACGCGAGTGCATTACTAATAATTCCATTCGGAATATTTGCAGGATTATTTATCGTTTGTTTTGACAGAGCAATTATTTCATCCATGGCCAGTGGTAAATCAAGCTTGTTTGCACTGGCATTTCGATTTGTATTAGCCATAATACTGGGTATGTTTTTAAGCCAACCCGTTATTCTAAAACTATATGAATCGGATATTAAAAAGGAAGCAAACATTTTATTCGATAAAAAAGTACAAGAGCATCAATTAGTTTTGCAAGATCAATATGCAGTTGAAATTGAAGCACTGAACGAAAACAAGGATGCTTTGTACACGCAATTAATAGACAAAGAAAAAAGGCTTGATAAATCAAAGGAGGATTTTAAATCTGAAATGGATGGCTCAGGTGGCTCAGGAATAAGAGGCTATAGTACCATTTCAAAAAAGAAAGAAAAAATCTATGCAGAAGATTTAGAAAACCTTTCCATATTAAATGAGAGGAACACTTCAGAAATAGCAGGAATTGATAATCGGCTAAATGAAATACAATCAGAAATCAATACGGCAACTGCAGATTATAAAAGTGATAATGCCAATCTTGGTTTTTTAATACAGGTTGAGGCATTGGAGTCTTTATTTATTAAAGATGATACAGGAACCTTAAAAGAGCGCTACCTGTTATTGAGTTTAATCTTAATACTAATTGAACTTTCTGCATTAATTGCCAAACTCATGCTTAAAACTAATAGCTATAAAGAAAAGGCACAGCATATTACTGATCAAGAATTGGCTGAAACCGCCTTAGCCAAAGAAATTGCATTAAGCAAAATACAAGCTACTAAAGAAAACTCTATTGAATTAGAAAATGAAATGATGGCAATGTTCTTTGAGGCATCTAAAGATGTAACTAAAGAAAAACTTGCAACCATGGTAGAAGAATGGCGCGCCAAAAACGAAACCGGTTTAAAGTACTACTGGAAGAAATTCAAACAAGAGTATACTCTTCAATAAAATTATAGAGAGCAGTAATTAAGGTTGTTGTTGCTGCTCTCTTCTTCTTACCTCTTCTAAATGCGCAGGCGATTCAGCATTGTGCGTATAATCTTTTGAGCAAACTGGACATTTTCCCGGCCCAGCGCTTCCGCCACCAACACATCTATCCGGACAAACATAGTGTGATGTATTATGATCACCGGTAGGTAGTGGATTGGTATTTTGAACCGGAGTAGTTATAGCAGGTGTAGCCGGATTTACAGGTTGTGCCTGATTTTGAGTTGGAGCTGCAGTTGGAGGTGTTTGATTGTTTGCAGCATGCCAAGGTGAATCTCCATTGTGGGTATAAGGTGAACCACAAGTTGGACAATTTGCTGCTGCGTCTGCTCCGCTCCCTTTACACGCATTCGGACAAATAAAATGAGCCGTTTTTTCATCTCCAATTGTTTTAATTGGTGCGGCCTGTGCCTGAGCGGCTGCTTGCTGCTGTTGTTGCTGTTGCTGCATCTGAAATTGTTGCTGCTGTTGCGTCATTGCATTTTGTTGTGCTGCCTGTCTTAAATTGCTAGGCAATGTTGGTTGTACCGGTTGTGGTGATTGTGTATTATTTTGTTGCTGAAAATCAGAAGCCGGAGCTGATTGATCTTGCGTAGTAGCAGGCGCTGTTGCATTAGCATTGGTGCCCGAAGTGCTTGTTGAGCTATCTGTTTGTTCAGAATCCTGAGCACAGGAAATGAATAATATTGATGCGCTTAATACGAAAATAGAGAGTAATTTCATGTTGTAAATTTTGTTCTGTTAGGATTACTATGGTTTTACAAATATAACCAATTAATGTTTCAATTATTTATTACTTTAATACGCTTATTCTTTCTGAAATAGGGCATATTCAAAATCCATGGAAATCATACCTCTTACCATTATAATAATATTAGTACTTGGATTTTTGAGAATCATGTTCTCTGCCACTAGTGATTATACAGGTGAGTATATTATTAGACATTTTGTAAATCGGTATCTATTAATTAGACCCATTAAGCTTGAACATTTGCATATTTTGGAAAGAAAGTCTGAATACTACCAAAACTTAAACGAAGCGAATAAACGTTTGTTTGCCAAACGCGTTGGCAAGTTTATTTCAATGAAAAAATTTATTGCAAGAGGCAATCTAAAGGAAGTTACAGATGAAATGAAAACCTTAATAGCCGCATCAGCTATAAAAATAACATTTGGTTATCCTGCCATTTATTTTCAATCCTTTTGGAAAATAATTATTTATCCGGAGGCTTATTATTCTACAATCACAAAAAAACGACACCATGGTGAAATAAATTTAAGAGGTTTAATGGTATTCTCCTGGAAGCGGTTTAAAGAAGGTTATGAAAATTACGAGGATGGAGTTAACCTGGCATTGCACGAAATGGCACATGCATTAATTGCCGAAAACAGAACGAATAATTATGAATTTGATTTTTTGAATAACGAAAACTTAATTGCATTTGATGATTACTTCAAAGTAGAAAAAGAAAAAATACTAAAGGACGACAAGAGCTTTTTTAGAAACTATGCTGCTGTAAATGAACATGAGTTCTTTTCAATAGTTGTTGAGAATTTTTTTGAACGCCCTAAAGAATTAAACAAATACGACCATAATTTATATAAACTTACCAGTAAAATTTTGAAGCAAGACTTACTAACACAACATAACTAATGGTGAGAATAATTACCCTACTAACCCTTTTTAGCATTTGCATTTCCAGTTGCACTACGAATCATATAACTGAAATAGCACTGCACAAGAATGCAATAATTGTTCTTGGTACTGCCCAAGATGCAGGTTCACCTCACATGAATTGCAGAAAAGACTGTTGTATTTCCTTATGGGATGATGCCAACAAAAAAACAAATGTGGTTTCTCTGGCTATTTATGATCATGAATTAAATCAAAATTGGCTATTCGAAGCCACACCGGACATTGCTATTCAACTCAATGAATTAAAAGAACTAACGAATGATGATTCACATTTGCCAAGTGGCGTATTCTTAACCCATGCGCACATTGGTCATTATACAGGATTGCAATTTTTTGGCAAAGAAGCAATGGGTGCAAACGAAATGCCGGTGTATGCCATGCCTAATATGAAATCATATTTAGAATCAAATGGTCCATGGAGTCAATTAGTCACACAAAAAAATATTCAATTAAATGCTTTGCAGGAAGACTCAGTGCACAGCATATCTAAAAACCTAAAAGTGAAACCTGTTTTGGTCCCTCACCGCGATGAGTATTCTGAAACGGTTGGGTATTATATTTTCTTTAAAAAGAAAACCATTCTTTTTATTCCGGATATAGATAAATGGCAGAAGTGGAACAAGAATATATCAGATGAAATAAAACAAGTGGATTATGCTTTTGTAGATGCAACGTTTTATAATACCAATGAATTACCAAATAGAGATATGTCTGAAATACCACATCCATTTGTTGTGGAAAGCATGGAATTATTTGATGAATTACCCATTGAAGAAAAAAAGAAAGTTTATTTCATTCACTTGAATCACAGTAACCCATTGCTTAAAAATAACAGCCAAGAACAAACAGTAGTATCA
>JABDLV010000145.1 GCA_013001815.1 Bacteroidia bacterium | reverse complement strand
TGGTACGAATGTAGCTATTGTGGCTGGAGGCATTACAGAAGATTGGGCAATATGGAAATCTACAGATAACGGTACCACCTTCACAAAAATAATAGTTAGCGATTTTCCTTTTGATAATTATGATGATGTAAATTCCATTACAGATGTAGACATGGATGGATATGCTGATACTGTGTTAACAACAGACGGAAAAATGGCAATACTAATTGATAACAATGGAATGATTCATACATGGGCAGGTGCAATGCTTGTACTCGATCAAGTAATTGCCGACCCGCTCAGTTTATTTTTATCTACAGATGGTCTACTCTATTGGAATGAAGGTATGGGTGCTAATCCACCTGTTTCAATTGCAGAATCTCCGGACTTAGACATGAATGGAACCCTGGATTTTGCTTACGATTATGTTCCGAGATATGGTAATGGTGGACAAACCACACAACCCAGAGCAGGAATTGATGCAAGCGGAAATATTGTCGTTTCCTATGTAACATTAATTGAAAATACCACATCCGGTAATCCAAGTCCCGGTGATTTTAGTTACAGAAACAATTTCTTAATAGCTAGTGATGATAATGGTGCCAATTGGTTTAATCCATACAATGTGGGGAATAGCAATTATGATGAATGTGTCTATGCAAGTATTCCAAGAAACTTAAACAGCAATTGTGTAGATGTTGTTTGGCAACAAGATGCATTACCCGGTATTGCTGTGCAAGCGCCAAACGGTGATCAATCGCTACACCCATTTAGCAATAATGATATTTTTCATGATTGCGTGGACATAAATTTATTATTTGTTGGTGTTAACGAAATTGAGAATCCCAGTTTAAGTATTGGCACTTACCCTAACCCGGCAACGGATGAACTGACAATAAGTGTTAATCTGGAACATAATGAAGAGTTAAGTTTTGATGTCATAAATACAATTGGACAAACAGTTCTATCTATAGACGAAACGAATTATGCGAGTGGTAAAAGTTCTTTTTCAATTAATGTTAAAGATTTAGAAGACGGAATTTATCTGATAAGGGCAAACAGCCAAAACTATTCGAACACTATTAAGTTCATTAAAAATTAAAATTGGAATAACAAGATGAAAAGCCGCTTCAAAATGAAGTGGCTTTTTTTATTTCAATAAGAGTAAATCATCAATACCTGCACAACGCTCTACAGTAAAGGGTTCTCCATACTCTACTCCTATTACTCTTCCATATTCTGCCGAACGATTTTCTATGGACTGCAAAAACCCTTTAGATGAAATGGGTGTATTCGGTTCATTAGAATTGGGATCAAAAAATTGTGATTTAAACGCCTTGATAGAATCCATTTTCTTGTCTATGAATCCACTGATATCTACAATAATATCCGGCTTAATGTATCTGTCTTGTATATAATGGTATACTGCCTGGGGCCTATGAGCTGTTTGTTTTTCTCCCTTATACTTTGTCTCTATCTTTCTTAAACCACTATAAAAACAGGCATCAGAAATTAATTTAGAAGCTTTGCCATGGTCGGCATGCCGATCTTTTACTGCATTTGCTAAAACAATTTTAGGCTTATAATATCTAATGACCTCAATTATCCTTAATTGATGTTCTTTGTCATTCATAAAAAAACCATCGGCCATTCCTAAATTTACCCTCTCTTTAATGCCTAATATTGCAGAGGCAGCGTCAGCTTCTTTTAACCTTAATTCAGCATTTCCACGAGTTCCTAACTCGCCCTTTGTTAAATCAACAATGGCAGCAGAATGCCCCAGGGATATATGTTTTAACAAAGTCCCTGAAGCAGAAATCTCTACATCATCCGGGTGGGCTCCAATGGCTAATATGTCTACATGCATAATTAAAAATGATTAGTTAATTTGCTGGCAATTGCCCAAATGTATTTATTTAATTTATCATGTTAAAACATGGCTAATCCTTTATTGCAATTAATTGTTAAAGAGTTTAAAATTGAATACCGTCAGAAGTATGCCATTAACGGAATTCTCCTTTTTATCCTAGGCACTGCCTTTATTGCCTACTTGTCTTTTACACATTTTATTGAACCAAAAACATGGAATGCCTTGTTTTGGATAATTCTCTTGTTCTCTGCACTCAGTGGCATTGCCAAGAGCTTTATTCAAGATAGCGATGGACAAAAATTGTTTAATTATATATTGCTCAATCCTAAGCATGTTATAGCGAGCAAACTGATCTACAATATTGTTTTGCTTATCTGCATTGCATTTCTTCAGCTCTTAATTTTTACACTTTTCTTAGGCTTTCCGGTTCAAAGCAAAATGCAATATGTATTAGGACTTTTGTTTGGCTGTATTGGAATTGGAGCAACATTAACGTTCATATCTGCAATTGCATCCAAAGCTCAAAACTCCTCTGCATTAATGGCTGTTTTAAGCCTGCCTGTTCTTCTTCCTCTTTTCATTACGCTCTTGCGACAAACCCGCAATAGTATTGATGGAATTGACTTTGGAATTAACTTTAAATACTTGATTATCATAGTGGCAATTGACCTGATTGTTATCACTTTAGCCTATATATTATTTCCTTACCTTTGGCGCGAATAAGCAAAGAAAATGCGAAAAAACTGGTGGAAAATACTTGCCGTACTGTTGGTATTGTATGCGATTATTGGAGGTATGTTATTGCAAGTTCCTAAACTGGCTATATTACATGAGAGCATAAGAAATTTATACTATCATGTGCCCATGTGGTTTAGTATGATTATTCTTTTTACCGCATCAGTTGTTTATTCCATATCATTCTTAAATTCAAGTAAAACAAAACATGATACACTTGCGAAAGAAACAGCAGCAGTAGGTTTCTTTTTAGGAATTTTGGGATTGCTAACCGGTATGGTTTGGGCAAGATTTACATGGGGAGCTTTTTGGGTAGCTGACCCGAAACTAAATGGTGCTTTAGCAGCGATACTAGTTTATGCTGCTTATTTTCTGCTTAGAAATTCAATGGATGACGAAAAGAAGAGGTCAAGAATTGCAGCAGTATATAGCATTTTTGCTTACGTGCTAATGTTAGTCTTTATAATGGTTATACCAAGACTGACTGCTTCTCTCCATCCGGGAAGTGGTGGAAATCCGGGTTTTAATGTGTATGACTTAGATAGTACAATGCGGTTAATATTCTACCCTGCGGTTATAGGATGGACATTATTGGCTACTTGGATTGTAAGCTTAAAAGTTAGAATGACAAACCTTAAAATAGAAATGCTCAAAAACCTTAACAATTAAGAACTTAGTATGTTACTAAATATAATGCTATTTATTCTCTCAATTATGAATTCGCAAGAACCAGCAATGGATGAATTTTTTAGAAGTAATGGTAAAATTTACGTGGTGGTTGCAGTCTTAAGTATTATTTTTGTGGGTATAGTAATCTACTTAACAATATTGGACAAAAAAATTGGCCATCTTGAAAAGATGCAAAAGAATGATAACAAATCAGAATAAATTAACTCAGTGAAAAAGACCCATATAGTATTACTTGTTTTATTGGCTGTTGCTTTTGCAGCAATTGTAACATCTATTAGTGATTCCACAAGTTATGCCTCTTTTGCTGAGACTAAGCAAAGCGACAAAACATTTCATGTAGTAGGAGTATACAATAAGGAAAAAGGATATGAATACGATCCGGAAGTAAATGTGAATTTATTTTCTTTTTATTTAATTGACCAAGACAGCATAGAATCTAAAGTGGTATTTAACGGAACCAAACCACAAGATTTTGAACGCAGTGAACAAATTGTAATCGTAGGCAAAAACAAGGATGATTATTTTGCTGCAAAAAAAATTCTTATGAAATGTCCATCTAAATACAATGATGGCGAAATGGAATTACAAACCTTTGAGGCCGAAGTTTAGGCATTGCTTTTAAACCTTATCTAACATTAATGGAGATAGAGTACATAGGAGAACAGTTAGGATATGGTATAGCAGGAAACCTCTTTGTAATTTTTGCATTTATTGGCGCACTGCTAGCAACACTGTCTTATTACCTTTCATTTAAAACAGAAAGTTCTAAAACCTGGAGAAACTACGCACGCTTTTGGTACGCAGTGCATAGTGTTTCTGTCATATCAATCTTAATTCTATTGGTTATAATGGTATTCAATCACCGATTTGAATATTATTATATATGGCAGCACTCCTCAACAACACTGCCCGGCTATTACATATTAGCAAGTATTTGGGAAGGACAAGAAGGAAGCTTCTTATTATGGATGTTTTGGCACATTGTTTTATCATGGGTACTTATACGTAAAGCCGGTTTTTGGGAAGGCCCAACTATGTTTGTGATTGCAATGGTTCAAGTATTTCTAGCTTCCATGCTTCTTGGAGTAAATGTTTTTGGTGTAAACTTAGGTACCAACCCTTTTATCCTTTTAAGAGAACACCCTGAAATGATGAATTTGCCATTTACTAAGTTTCCTGATTACCTGGATAGACTAACAGATGGAAGAGGACTAAATCCATTGTTACAAAATTACTGGATGGTTATTCACCCACCTACTCTCTTCTTAGGATTTGCTTCTACTCTCATTCCGTTTGCATTTGCAATTGCCGGATTGCTAACCAAAAAAGTAAAAGAATGGATTATACCAACTATACCATGGGCATTCTTTGGAGTAATGATATTGAGCACCGGAATTTTAATGGGAGCTGCCTGGGCTTATGAAGCGCTCAGTTTTGGAGGTTTTTGGGCCTGGGATCCGGTAGAAAATGCTTCACTGGTTCCACTGTTAACTTTTATTGGTGGTGCACATTTATTGTTAGTGTACAAGAAAAGACAACGTTCATTATTAAGCAGTTTTATACTCATCATAATCACTTTTGTACTTATACTTTACTCAACTTTCTTAACTAGAAGCGGAATACTGGGAGATACTTCTGTACATGCGTTTACAGATTTAGGAATGTCCGGCCAACTGGTTGTTTACATGTTGGTGTTTACTTTAATGGGGATTTACCTTTTAATCAAAAACAGAAAACTCATTCCAAAAGAAAAAGAAGATGAACACATAAGCTCAAGGGAGTTTTGGATGTTTATTGGAACCATGGTATTGGTTATTTCATGCATTCAAATAACTTTTACCACATCCATACCGGTAATCAATACACTATTCAACACCAATTTTGCTCCACCGGAGGAAGTGGTTGACCATTATAACTCTTGGCAAATTCCAATAGCCATTATTATATCAATTTTAATTGCAGTAGCCCAATTTTTTAAATACCAAAAAACAAATAGCAAAAAAGTAATAAAGCATTTAGTCATTTCGGCCGGTATTTCTCTTTTGCTTGCAGTTGCTCTTCAATTCTACTTTGAGTTTAACAGAATACAATACTCCATCTTAGCTTTTGCAAGTATTTTTGCGGTGCTGGCTAATTTAGATTACATGATTAACATCATCAAAGGAAAACTCATTCACTCTGGTAGTTCTATAGCTCATATTGGTGTAGGATTAATACTCTTAGGTGCATTAATATCAAATGCAAAAAGTGAAACCATTTCTCAGAATGTGTTGGATGTTGATTTAGGAAAAGAATTTCCGAACCAGGAAAATATCTTGCTTTACAAAGGAGATACTGTTCCAATGGATAAGTATCACATAAGTTATACAGGTAAAGAAAAGGAAGGAAGCAACATACGTTATCATGTTGATTATTTTGAAAGAAATTTTCAAGATAAATCTCTGAAAAAAGCGTTTACATTAAGTCCTGTTGTGCAGACCAACCCAACCATGGGTAATGTAGCTGACCCTGACACTAAACACTTTATAGATAAAGACATATACACGCATATTACCTATGCTGACTTAGAAACATTGAACGAAACCGGTGATCCGGAAGATTACCAGAAAGCCAGAGTAGATTTTTATGACAAAGGAGATACGATTGCAACTAGTAATGCACTGCTTACCATTCAATCAATTAATAACCTAATTGTAAATAATGAATACAATCTGGAAAAAGAGGACATTGCAGTATCTCTTAAAATTCTGGTTATTGGTTTGGGCAAACAAGTAAAATTTGCTGAACCTGTTTTTATTGTAAGAAGCGGCAGAATAGAAACTATTCCAGCTGAAATAGAAGATTTAGGATTAAAAATAGATTTTACAAATATTAAACCCGAAGAAGGATTAGAGCTGAGCATATCTGAAAAATTCAAAAACAAAAAAGAGTTTATCATTATGAAGGCGGTTGTTTTTCCATACATAAATATTTTGTGGATTGGATGCATACTTTTAGTGATTGGCTCATGGATTGCAATTGTGCACAGAAAAAGAGAAAACAAAAGATTAGCTACTTAATATTTTTATGAAAATTACATTAATAGGCTCAGGAAACGTTGCGAACTATTTAGCGACAACCCTTCATTCTCATGGCCATAGTATTAATGAAGTATTTAGCCGAAATTCAAAAACTGGCAGAGCACTTGCAAAAAAAGCAAAAAGCAAATTCATTGCCTCCTCTTCAAACCTTCAATTAAATTCAGATGCATACATCATTGCGGTAAATGATGACGAAATTGAATCAGTTGCAAAAACGATTTCATTAAAGAATAAATTAGTTATTCATACATCGGGTGCTACTGCATTAAATTCAATAAAAAAATGCTCATCCCAATATGGAGTTGTTTATCCTCTGATTAGCATAACCAAAAACAACAAATTATTACCTGCAAATTATACCGTTTGCATAGAAGCAAATAATACTACCGCGCTTAAAAAATGTAAGCAACTGGCTAAATGTTTAAGCAACAAAATTATTGAAGTAAATTCTATGAAGAGAGAAGCATTGCATCTTTCTGCAGTTATGGTAAATAATTTTGGTAATCACTTATTTGCACAGGCTGATAAACTTTTAACACAAAATAAATTAGAGTTAGACTTACTCTACCCTATAATCAATCAAACAGCAGATAGAATTCAAAAAGAAAGTCCGGCTAATTTGCAAACAGGTCCGGCAATACGAAATGACAAAACTGTAATGAAGAAACATTTGCAAATAATTAGCAAAAATAAGCTACTGAGCAGTCTGTATAAGTCATTTAGTAAGAGTATATTTGAATTCAATAAAAAGAAATAAATCTTGTCCGACAATTTTAAAGAACGGTTAAAAAAGGTAAGCACTTTTGTGCTTGATGTTGATGGTGTACTTACCAATGGACAACTAATTATATTGCCAGAGGGCGAATTGTTGCGCAGCATGAACATAAAAGATGGGTTCGCCATGAAACATGCTTTAAACAATGGCTATAACATCATTATTATTTCAGGTGGAAAATCAGAAGGTGTACCAAAACGATTAAGTAAACTGGGCGTAAAGCACATTTACATGGAGTGTAAAGACAAATTGAGCCAGTTAAAAGAGATTAGCTCTGAATTGGAAATTGCCACTGACAAGATGTTATTTATGGGTGATGACTTACCGGATATAGAACTGAGTAACTATTGTGGAGTTGCAACTTGTCCTGCAGATGCCTGCACAGAAATAAAAGAGAAAAGCATTTATATGTCTACCAAAAAAGGTGGCGAAGGCTGTGTTAGAGATGTAATTGAACAAACATTAAAAGTTCAAGATAAATGGAACTTTAATTAATTCTTATGTTGCTTGCAGTTTTCAAATTAGTACGTCCTCTTAATTTGCTAATTATTGCATCAACGCAAATCCTATTTCATTATTTTTTAATTCGGCCTTTACTTATTCTAAATGATTCATTCACTTCTTTAAGTTCATTGCAATTAATTGTATTAGTTCTCTCTACTCTACTCATTGCAGCAGGTGGGTATATCATAAATGATATAAAAGATATTAAAGTTGACATCATTAATAAGCCGGACAAAGTAATTATCAATAATGAAGTCAGCCGAGCGCAAGGATTAAAGTTTTATGTCAGCTTAACTGCCCTGGGCATACTGCTTGGCATTTATCTCGCCTACTCTATTGATATTATTGCCATGGGAGCAATACATTTTTTGTCTGCAGGCCTATTATTTTTTTATTCAACTTCCTACAAAAAAATATTCCTTCTCGGCACATTTATCATTTCAATCATTACGGCACTAAGCATTTTAATTGTATTGCTTTTTGATATGAATGCTATGCATAATACAGTTGTTGTAAAATTTGTCTTTGTCTTTGCCTTGTTTTCGTTCCTGGTTAGTTTAGTTAGAGAAATAATTAAAGACATTGAGGACATAGAAGGAGATCGATTTCAAAAAGCTGCTACACTCCCATTAATAACAAGTATAAACACAAGTAAAAACGTAACAGCTGTTTTAATAGGAATCATTATTACTTTTCTGTTGGTTTTCTGCCGCTACCTTTATTATATAGTCGATTACGTTTCGCTCGCTTATGTATGTATTGCTATAGTCTTACCTTTGTTTATTCTACTCTACCTCGTTGTCAATTCTTTTGACAAGGAACATTTTTCAAGAGCAAGTGCATTAGCAAAATTGATTATGGTGCTGGGTATTCTTTATATTCCAATATTTTATCTTGTGCTTTTTAAAATTTGATGCCTTGCTAGAGAATTTAAGTCAATACAAAATAATACTCGCATCCAAGTCTCCAAGAAGAAAAAACTTGCTGAGGGAAATGGGCTTAACATTTGAAGTAATAAGTGCCGATATAGATGAAGCTTCAATCAAAGGCAATACACCAACTGAAACTGCTGTTTTAATTGCTCAAAGCAAGGCCAATGCAATCATTGAATCATTCAAAAACAATGAACTAGTCATAACAGCCGACACAATTGTTGTTTTAAATAATGAAGTCATCGGAAAACCGACAAGTAACGAAGATGCAAAGAACATGCTAGCAAAATTGTCGGGAAAAATGCATGAAGTAATTACGGCAGTGTGCATTCAAACAGAAAAGCAAAAAAAAGTGTTTTCTAACTCAACATTGGTTTATTTTAAAAAACTAAGCACGGATGAAATTGAATACTATGTAGACACCTACGAGCCTCTGGACAAAGCAGGTGCATATGGCATACAAGAGTGGATGGGAACAGTTGCGGTTGAAAAGATTGAAGGATCATATCACAATGTAATGGGCCTACCAACCCAAGAACTATACAAGCACTTAATTTCTTTATAAAACGAAATGAATAAAACGGCATTTGTACAATTGCATGTCGCCATTTTATTGTGGGGCCTTACCGGAATTTTAGGCAAGGCCATTGACATGTCTGAAGGAATGATCGTGTGGTATAGAATGCTCATTACTGCAATCGGCTTACTCGTTATGTTTCTGTTTGGCACCAAATTTAAAATGCCAAAAAAGAAAGACATGCTTCAAATTGCCCTAATGGGTTTTATTGTTGCAGCGCATTGGGTTGCATTTTTTGGAGCAATAAAAGTAAGCAATGTTTCAGTTGCATTAAGCTGTCTGTCTTCAATTGCTTTGTTCACGGCATTAATGGAACCCTTATTTACAAATAAAAAAATATCAATAATTGAAGTTGTGCTGGGACTGCTTGCCATTATAGGCATCTACATCATATTTTCATTTCACAAATTTTATGGTTTAGGTATTGCCCTTGCAGTGCTCACTGCATTTCTGGGTTCTTTATTTACCATCGTTAATAAAAAGCTACTATTAAACAACAGTGCAGAAACTATTACTTTTTTAGAAATGGTGTATGGTTTTTTAATTCTCACTCTATTTCTACCGTTGTATTTTAAGACCACAAACACAGTATTTGAAATTCCGCAAGGTTGGAATTTAGTTTATTTGCTTATACTAGGACTCCTTTGCACTTCCTTTGCGTTTACCATTTCACTTTATGCGCTAAGACACATCAGTTCATTTACCATGAACCTCAGCGTTAATTTAGAACCCATTTATTCCATCATTTTGGCTTTCATTATTTTTGATGAAATGAAAGAGCTCAATTCAGGGTTTTTCGTTGGAACATTTATTCTTTTAGCCTCTGTAATATTTCACTCCTTTTACCTGTATAGAAAGAATAAAAAAGCCGTAAAACGAGTATAAATTGGCCTTTTGGCAGCGTTATTAAGTTTGTTAACTTTAATCGTCCCTTTAAAAGCAAAGCACTTGTATTTTTTACGTAAATATTTCTACATCAGTTTTTTATGCGCAGTTTGCACGCTCCTTTCTAGCATTAATTCACAGGCTCAGCAGTATAATTTTACCAATTTCAGCGTAGCGGATGGACTTCCAAATAATAGAATAAACAGTATTTACCAGGATGAATATGGCCAATTATGGATTGGAACCATGTTTGGGGCTTGCCATTTTGATGGGTACAGCTTCAATCTTTTAGACCCTGATAATGCACTTGCCAACAATACCATTACCGCTGTTTTTGCTGATGATAATAATCAAATTTGGTTTGGCACCAACGGCAAAGGTGTAATGCGCTATAATGGTTCGAAGTACGTCAAATACTTTACGGATAATAAATCACAAACGGCAAAAACCATTACCAGTATTTCACAAGACAAAGAAGGCTTAATTTGGATTGCAAGTAAAGAAGGAGTATTCAGAGTAGTAAATGATTCAGTGGTGCGAGTTGATTTAGGTGAATATGAAACCTCTAACATTAATGTAATTGCACATTGTTTAGGAAAAACTTTTATCGGTACAAATTCAGGTTTGCTCATATGGGAACCAACTAAAACAATTAAATATACCACTGCCAATGGCTTGCCATCTAACACCATTACCTCACTTTCTGAAACAAGTGACAGTAAAGTTTGGATTGGAACTGCAAGAGGAATAAGCCAATTTCATCACGATAAAATTCTCAATTTATATTCAACCAGAAACATAGGCAGAAAGTACATTAACAGTATACTCAGTGAACCGAACAATACCATTTGGTTTTGTACCAATGTTGGGGCGTATAGATTAGCAAATAATAAAGTGCAATTTTTTAGCACAAGACAAGGTCTTCCATCAGATAATATTTTGGACCTAATACAAGACATAGAAGGTAACTACTGGTTCGCTACAAAAAATGGCCTTAGCAAATATGCAGGAGACAGGTTTACAACTTTTGCACCCAACAGTTCACTAGGAAATAACAATATTCTATGTGTAGTGGCAGATAGTAGCAATGCCATTTGGACCGGAACCCGCTCGAATGGAGTAAATTATTATGACGGCAAAAGAACTCGCAATTACACAACTAGAAGTGGCTTAAATAACAATACCATTTGGAGTATGCATAATGGCATTGATAATAAAATTTGGTTTGGAACATCAAGAGGAGTAAACTATTATGACCCAAAAACCAAAAGAATTTATAAGCCTTATAAAGATTTAAATTCATATGTGATACACTGTATCCTTCAAGATAATACCGGCAGAATGTACTTTGGTACAGATGATGGAATTTTTGTTAAGAATACAGACGGCAGCACAGCGATAATTGACTCAACAAGTGGTTTAGAAAACCAAAAAATTAGGGCCTTGCATGAAGATCACAAAGGAACACTTTGGATAGGAACCCCAAAAGGTGTTTATACTAGAGACAATGATGGCATTATAAATTTTAACGAGCTCTTTGATATTCCCAAGGTTCCCATTAACACCATCGCACAAGATCATGAAAACAATTACGTGTTCAGCAGTTATAATTTTGGAATTATAGTTTACAGAATTAGAAGAACAGAACAAGTCATAAACTTTATAAATAACACAAACGGATTAAACAACATTAGAATTAAGTCTTGCAATTTTGACAACAACAGAAACTTATGGATTGGTACCAACAACGGAGTAGATAGAATTGACTGGGTAAGCTACTTAAATACCGGACAAATATCATTAACGCACTTTGACAAAAGTAATGGGTACTATGGAGTAGAAACCAATGCCAGTAGTACAGACCCATTTGGAAACGTGTGGTTTGGTTCGGTAAATGGGTTAATTCGTTTCAATGCTCAATCGGGCTCACTTAGAAAAATTACACCTCAAATTAAACTGAATAAAATACAGCTGTTCTTAGAGGATTATAGCTGGGAAGATGAAGGGTACAATATTAGTCCAAACACAGGTTTACCGCAGAACTTAATACTGGAACACAGTAAAAATTATTTAAGTTTTGATTACTCCGGTATTTATTTAACAGCACCTGATGAAGTACAATACTCATTTATGCTGGAAGGCTTTGATGATGATTGGGCGCCCATTACAAGAGAGTCTATTGCACACTATGCAAATATTAGCCCGGGTGAATATGCATTTAAAATTAGAGCAACTGCGAATGGAAGAGACTGGTCTAACCCAATCTCATATAGCTTTGAAGTAACCCCACCATTTTGGCGTAGCCCTGTTTTTTATGTGATATATGCGATTTTAGGCTTTACCATCCTGACACTAATTCTAAGAGTAAGAACAAGAAAATTAAAGCAAAAACAATCAGAGTTGCAGCAGAAAGTTGACATTCGTACAAAAGAACTTCAATCTAAAAACGTTGAACTTGCTAAACTGTCATTAGTAGCAAGTAAAACAGATAACGCCATTTTAATTTTTGATAATAACAAAGAATTGGAGTGGATGAATGAAGGCTTTACAAAGTTAACAGGCTTTACTTTTGATGAAGTGATATCTATTAGAGGAAAGAAAATTGAAGACTTAACTAACCATGAAAGTATAAACTCTATTGTTGATGATTGCATAAAAAATCATAAGTCAAAAATTTATGAATCAAAAATTGCAACGAAAGATGGTCATGAATTTTGGGCCTCTTCTACCCTTACTCCAATTTTTGATGAAAGAAACAACCTGAAAAATATTGTTGTTATTGATACGGACATTACGGTTCGTAAAATAATGGAGGATCAGATTAAATCTTCATTAACAGAACGTGGCATTTTGTTAAGAGAAATTCACCACCGAGTTAAAAACAATCTTCAAATAATTATCAGCTTATTCAATTTACAATCTAACTACATTGCTGACGACAATGCCCAGGCTGCCTTAAAAGAAGGCCAAGACAGAATTAAATCTATGGCATTAATACATGAGCATTTTTATCAAAGTGATGGATTATCTAAAATTGATTTTGATGATTATATTTACAAATTAACAGATAACCTTTTTCTATCATATGGAATTGACAATTCTAATGTGAATTTGAATGTGAAGGCTGATGCTGCTTCTTTAGATATCGACACAGCTGTTCCCTGCGGTTTAATTATTAATGAACTAGTTTCAAATGCAATTAAACATGCATTTTTACCTGGCGTTAAAGGAGAAATAATGATTGAGTTTAAGCAAACCGATCCTTTAAATTATCAACTTATAGTTTCTGATAACGGAAGAGGTTTGCCGGAGAATTTTGATTTTAACAATACTGATTCCTTGGGAATGCAATTAATAGCGGCCCTAACTGACCAATTAGATGGAGAAGTTAAAATTGAATCTAATAATGGAACAAAAATTAGTATTAATTTTAAAAATATATACGTACCAGAAAATCCTGTATTAGCATGACGAAACCAACCATATTAGTAGTTGAAGACGAAAGCATCGTTGCGAAAGATATTCAAAAGACACTTCAACGTTTAGGATATGATGTACCTGCGGTGGCTTCTTCTTCCGTTACAGCAATGGAAAAGATAGAAGACATAAAACCAGATTTAGTTTTTTTAGATATTAAATTAAAAGGAAGCGAAGATGGAATTCAAATTGCAGAAAAGATTAAAGAGCAGTATGGCATACCGGTTATATTTCTTACCTCTTTTGTAGACAAGAAAACATTAGAACGTGCAAAAATTACAGAACCTTATGGATACATAGTAAAACCATTTAATGAAAATGATTTACAAACAGCTGTGGAAATGGGTTTGTATAAATATTCTAAAGACAAAGAGGTTAAACACAGCAGCAAACAATACGCGAATACCTTATTAAGCTTAAATGAAGCAATTATTATTACTGACAATAAGCTGAACATTACTTTTATGAATGCGAAGGGTGAAGAATTAACTGACACCATGAGCGGACAGGCAATGTCTAATAACTTATTGAAATTAATTAAGATTACTGACCGCACTAAAAAAACAGTTGATGCAAGACAATTAAAAAGCCGTGGAGATGAACCGGTATGGACAATTAGTGAAGCGCTAGTAACGGTGTTGAAAAGCTCAGAGAAAAAGACATTACATATTACTATTTCACCAATTAGAAATGAAAAAGATGAAATAATTGGAAACGCATTTATTTTCAGGAATGAATTAGCAGAAACTAGTAGCGTAACAGAACCGGGTGAAGAGTCTGCTATTATTGAAAATGTAGTAGTTCAGAATTCCTTCTTTGTAAAAAAGAACTCTTTACTTGTAAAGGTTTATTTAGACAATATCCTCTGGATACAGGCCATGGATAATTACGTAATTATTCAAACATCCAAGGATCAATTTGTGATTCACTCTACCATGAAGGACATTGAAGCGAAGTTACCATCTAATCAATTTGCCAGAATACACCGTTCCTACATTGTATCCATAGATAAAATATCGGTGCTAGATGAAAACACTGCATTGATAGGCGATAAGATTATACCGGTAGGTAAATCTTATAAAGATGCCTTCATGAAAAAATTAAACTTTTTATAGTTAGGCACTCACCCCGGATAGCGCTCTTTTAATCGCATCAAAATCGGGTAAGTCAGTAGCTTTATCTAATACTTCTGCATAGCGCACTATTCCATCTTCATCAATTACAAAAGCTCCACGCTTGGATGTACCCTTCATTCCAAAAACAAATTCATCATACGCAGTCCCGTAAGCTTCGCTTATGTCTTTATTATAATCAGAAACGAGTGTAAAATTTATACTGTTCTCTTTCTTATACTGGTCTAATACAAAAAGTGAATCTGTGGAAATACCAACAATGTTTGCGTTCAAATTATTATAGAAAGAAAGATCATCTCTCATCATACACATTTCCTGTGTACAAACACTTGTAAATGCCGCAGGAAAAAATAACAACAGTACTTTCTTTCCTTTATGATCTTCTAAATTAAATTCTTGCTTATCTGAATCAAACGCTTTGATACTTGGCGCGTGTTGCCCTACATCTATTTTCATATTCTTTTCGGTTTTAGGTTAATTATATCAAATTTAATAATTCTATCAATTTCTAAAAATTGAAGTCTAAATCGCTTTCACTTAAGGTGTAATCCCATTTCAAATCCCCTTTTGCATCTAAACATTCTATATTAATGGTTCTGGCATTTTGTTTTCCTGCTACATTAAACCGAATATAATTAGGCTCCATAAGCAACTTTCCATTTACTCGCAACGGGTTATTAAATTCCTTCTTTTCTCTTATATTTCTTGCAGTTGAAGTAAGTGGTGAACTGGTAATATCGTATAAGGAATACATTCCGGCTAAATCTACTTTTATCATTTCCGAAAGGTGTCGGTCACCTGAAATAAATACAACACCTGTAATTTTTTGTTGCTTAATAAAATTTACAAGTTCATTAAATTCATATGGATAATGACGGAAACACTCTCCTTCATTATTTTCATTCAACCACTGATTTCCTCCAAGTATAAATTTAAATGTTGCTTTGCTGCTCAGTAAACTATACTTCAACCACTCCAACTGTTCTTCTCCCAAATACTTTTTACTTTCGTTAAACTGATTATTAGATGTTGCCGGTAATTCATTTGGAGAACGATTGAATCGATTATCCATTAAATAAAACTCACAATCACTCCACTCCATTTTAGAATAAATTCCATCTATGTCCTCTTCATATGGTCCGTAATTGGCATTACCCCAGTACTCAGTAAACGTGTTAAACGTTTGGTATTTGAAGTCATATGAAGCATCTGAGTTATTTGGACCATAATCATGATCATCCCAAATGGCGAAGTTCGGTCTTACTGAAAGTAATCTTTGCAAGTTAGCCTCCTTACGTGTATGAGAGTACCTGTACCTTATTCCAAATTCAGAATACCAATCAGCCTCTCTCAAATACGTATTGTCTCCACCCCAAATCATAAAATCAGCCTTTGTATTTGCCATGCTCTTAAATATATCAGTAGATAAACCATAAGGTGTACCCGGTCTGTCATATTCTTTATCATTTATATAGGTACAAGAACCAACCAAAAAAGAAAAATCCGGTGCAGATTCTCTCCACTGCCATAATTCTTTGGTTTTAAATTGAAGTGGATAAGAAAATTTTAAAGTGATTTTATTTAGAATAACCTGATACTCATAAACCGTATTCATTTTAAGATTCCCAATTTTGAATTTAATCGGATTAAAATCTTTTCCCAATTCATCGTCATATGTATGTACTTTCACACTCGAAATATTTCCCTTTTCCCAATATCGAATAGCTGCATTATTAACCCCTCGGTTTACTTCCAGCCATATCAATACTTCTCTCGCTTCGCAATAACCGAGCATTGGCCCTGAAATATAGCCATTGCCCAAGCCTTGTGCAGAGCTAAATATGGAAGCAACTATGAAAGAAAGAAGTAAAATGGCCCTTTTACTCATTAAAATGAAAACTTAAAATTTTAAAGATTTTGTGTATTTTAATACTGTTAAACTAATAATTTTTTTCAACTCTTAATTTGAATTAAATAAACCTATTCCTATGGCCTTTAGACTAAAAAGCAAAAGCGATTACCAAGAAGCATACAAAGCAAGCATTGAAAATCCCGAAAATTTTTGGGAAGAAATTGCATCACACTACACTTGGCAAAAACCATGGACCAAAGTTTTTGAATCTGATTTTGAAAAACCGGATGTGAAGTGGTTTTTGAATGCGAAATTAAATATAACAGAAAACTGCCTAGACAGACATCTAAAAGAACGCGGAGACAAGATTGCACTGATATGGGAACCAAACAATCCTAAGGATGCGGTAAAAAAGTATACGTACAAGCAACTGCACGCAGAAGTATGCAAGTTTGCAAATGTTTTAAAGGCAAGAGGAATTAAAAAAGGGGACAGAGTTTGCTTATACATGCCAATGATTCCTGAATTGAGTTTTGCGGTTTTAGCTTGTGCCAGAATTGGCGCCATACATTCCGTTGTATTTGCAGGATTTAGCGCTAGTTCATTGGCAGACAGAATAAATGACGCCAGTGCAAATACAGTTATCACTTCCGATGCCATGAATCGTGGTGCAAAAAAAATGGACGTGAAAGGAATTATTGATGAAGCATTAACAAAGTGCACTACGGTTGAACATGTGATTGTGGTAAACCACTTAAATGAAAAAACAAATATGCAAAGCGGAAGAGATGTTTGGTATCACGAAGCGGTTGCAAAAGTAAATGAAAATTGCCCGGCAGAAAGCATGGATTCTGAAGACATGTTATTCATTCTATATACTTCCGGGTCTACAGGAAAACCAAAAGGTGTTGTGCACACGTGTGGCGGATATATGGTGTACGCAGGTTACAGCTTTACTAACGTATTTCAATGTGATGAGAACGATATCTATTGGTGTACGGCAGATATTGGCTGGATTACAGGTCATACGTACATCATATACGGTCCACTATTGGCCGGAGCAACTACTATGATGTTTGAAGGAATACCAACCTGGCCTGATGCCGGAAGATTTTGGGATGTTGTAGATAAGCATCAAGTAAATATCTTTTACACTGCTCCTACCGCTATTCGCTCTTTAATGGCGAAAGGCTTAGAATTTGTTGAGCCATACAAATTAAGTTCACTTAAAGTATTAGGGACTGTTGGAGAACCCATAAATGTTGAAGCTTGGGAATGGTACAATGAATACATTGGTAAAAAGAATTGCCCAATTGTGGATACCTGGTGGCAAACTGAAACCGGTGGTATAATGATAACAGCACTAGCCGGAATATCTGATTTAAAAGCCAGTTATGCCGGACAACCCATGCCGGGCGTGCAACTTGCATTATTAGACGCAGATGGAAAAGAAATTGAGGGAGATGACGTAGAGGGTTACTTATGCATTAAGCATGCATGGCCATCAATGATTAGAACTACCTATGGTGACCATGAACGCTGTAAGAATGTTTATTTCTCTAATTACAATGGCTATTACTTTACCGGTGATGGTGCAAGAAGAGAAAAAGACAACATGTACCGAATTATTGGCCGTGTAGATGATGTAATTAATGTAAGCGGACACCGTTTTGGTACTGCCGAAATTGAAAATGCAATTAATGAACATGATGAAGTGGTAGAATCTGCTGTGGTTGGTTACCCGCATGACATTAAAGGACAAGGAATCTATGCGTTTGTTATCTGCAATAAAGAACACAGTAATGATGTTGAAACCAGAAAGGAAATACTAGCAACTGTTTCGGAATACATTGGTAAAATTGCAAAGCCCGATAAAATTCAGTTTGTAAGTGGACTACCCAAAACCCGCTCTGGCAAAATAATGCGCAGAATTTTAAGAAAAGTAGCTGAAGGTGATGTAAGCAATTTAGGTGACACCACTACTCTGCTTGATCCGAGTATTGTTGATGAGTTGAAAGAAGGAGTGGTATAAACTACTTCATCTGCTCCAGTGCATCCTTCACATTATCAACCGGCATTTTACAAGCTTTGTTTACACAAACATAAATTAAGGTTTCACCTTCGTTGTATCTGTATTCCAGCAAAGGCAATTCACTACCGGTAGTGCTCCCTACAAACATCTTATTTGGCAAATAGTTTGCACTAAATTCTTGTCGCAGTGCGTTTGCATTTTCACCGCTTATGGCTATTTCATAAAAAGGTTGCACCTCATTAAGCATTAACATTGCCCAGTTGCTATAACCTGCACCATATGCTGGCATTTGGTCCTTAACATTCCTTAGCATTTGTTCTGCTTGTTGCATATAAGCACCATTTTCAAAATGATGCCCCAACAAAAACAATGAATTTGCAATGCTAGAGTTAGAAGCAGGAATTACATTATCATTCAATTCCATTTTGCGTGCAATGAGTTTTGGATCCAGATCAGACGTAAAGAAAAACATTTGTGTTTCCTCATCTTTAAAGTGCGTAATGGCGTATTTCATTAATTCATCTGCCTTATACAACCACTTGTCATCAAACGTAATTTCATACAATCGAATAAATGCTTCAATGGTAAATGCATAGTCCTCTAAGAAGCCATTTATGGTTGACTTACCATTTTTGTAACTATGCAACAATGAACCATCTTTTTGCAATTGTGTTTTTACAATAAAGTCTGCATTCTGCAATGCCAGATCCAAAAACTCTTGTTCATTAAATACATCATAAGCATCTGCAAAGCCTTTACACATTAAAGCATTCCAAGAAGTAAGTGATTTATCATCCAAGCCGGTTTAACACGCTTTTCTCTTTCTTTAAATAGAATGGATTTGCTTTTTTGTAAATCAGCCCTCAATTGTACATCTGTTAAACTAAACTTCTTTTTTATTTTTTCTTTATTGTCTTTCCGAATTAGCACATAATTGTCATGCTCCCAAAAACCATAGGAGTTTACATTATAATATTCAGCAAACAAATCAAATCCTTCACCCAGCAAATTTTTCAATTCTTCTTCTTTCCACACATAAAATTTCCCTTCTACTCCTTCACTGT
>JABDLV010000075.1 GCA_013001815.1 Bacteroidia bacterium | reverse complement strand
TTAGGAGGGGTTAGGGGAGGTTTTTGTTGAGATCTGAAATTTAAAAGTGATTTGTAGAATTAATCCCTTTAAAGCATATTTGCTTCAATGCCTGCAAGACTAATTAAAAAAGTAATAGATGGTAGTGTCATTGCCTTTGATAAAGGTACCTTTGATGAGTGGTGTGTCTTTTTGCAAAGACCACACTTAAAACGTTATGCACCAAAAGACACAGAGTACTTTTCTGCTTTAAAAGAAATGGGTACTGCTCATGGTCCGGATACCATTTACAAAGATTTTGTTTATGTGTATCGAAAAACCACTCATGAAATTGATGCACATGTTACTTCACTTATTACTCGTTTATCGCATAAATACAAAAGTGATTCCTTGATGTTTGATATTTGGATGTCTGTCATTTATGGCGGAATGATAGCTGAGGAGAATAAGGAGAACGCAATATTAAAAAAACGCATTAAACGTTTAGGTATGCATCAAGTTTTGGTAGAGGGCATGGAACCTAAGCTGGCAGCTAATTTTAGCAAGGGAATGAAGTGGGGAGAGATTGATAAAATTTGTAAAGAGAAAGGCTTTTAATTACTGATTAGTAATTCAGATATTTTTCCGCGCTTATCTGCTTTCGAATTAATTGCACGATTTGCCTGTACTCTTTCAATTTTATAAGCACTATACATGTCATCAAAATAATCATTCTCCGGCTCGTTGTTTTTTAAATCTGAATTGCTCAAAATAAAACGAAACCCTTTTTTATTTATTGCATCACAAAACGTCTTTAACTCTTCCTGGTCTTCATCATTAAAAGAATCTTTAGAGTAGGAGGTGAAGGAAGAAGATTGACTTAATGGCTTATAAGGTGGGTCTAAGTAGTACAACACCGGGCCTTTGCTTTTACTAATTAGCTTTTTATAATCGGTACACTGAATATCTACTTTTTGCAATACTTCAGAAATGGCCAGTATTAACTCCGGATTATAAATCTTAGGATTCTTATATCTGCCAAAGGGTACATTAAACTCACCTTTGCTGTTTACACGATATAGACCATTAAAGCAAGTCCGATTCAAGAAGATAAATAATGCAGTATTGGAGATAGCAGCGTTAGTTTTGGTGTTGAATAACTTTCTGCTTTCTAAAAAATACGCTTTTCGTTTTTCTTCTGTGTTGTTAGAAAAGTACTCATCACTTATTCGCAACAATTTTTTATTCAACTCTTGTGGTGTATTTTTAATGCATTCAAATGCTTGCATCAAATCTTCATTCACATCATTTATAATGGCCTTTTTAATCTGAGAGCCATACTTGTTCATCACATGAAAAAACACAGCACCTGAACCAACAAAAGGTTCTATATAGGTAAAGCCTTTGGCTTCTAATATTTCTGAAGGAATGCGCTTATCTATTTCCAGAAGTAATTGACGTTTACCACCTGCCCATTTCACAAAGGGCTTGCTAATGGTGGGTTTTACTATGGTTTTTTCAGGAAACAGGGTTGTGCTCATAAGGTGAGGCAAAGATAAACCTTGGTTTGAATTTGACCTATAATTTGGCATGTCATTTATAAACAATAGTGGAATGCATCAAAATAAATCATAGATTAGTAAGTGAATAAAACTGTAAAAGATTAATACCATGAGAATTGCTGAAATTATGAAAAGTCCGGTGGTTGTAACGCAAAAGAACAGAGCCATTACTCATGTTCGGGGCTTATTGGAACGAAAGGACATTAATGCTGTACCCGTTCTGGAAATGGATGGAGAGATTAGAGGTATCATAACATCAAATGACATTGCAAAGGTTCATGATGACACCAAACCGGTAGAGGAGTTTATGACTAAAAAAGTTCATGTAGCATTGAAAGAAACCTCGGCAAAAGATGCTGCTAGAATGATGATGAAACATCATTGTCATCATATAGTGGTAATGGAAGACGGACAGGTGATTGGAATGGTTAGCTCAATGGATATTGTTAAGCTGTTTGCAGAGCAGTAATTACTTAATAAACTTCTTGCTGTAACTAAACCTTTCACCTTGTACCTGAATAATATAAACGCCATTGGCAGGGTAATTAGACAAATCAAATTGTATTCTGCTTTCTGATGTTTCCTGCTTTAATAATAGTTTGCCAAGCGAATCAAACAATGACACTTTTCCTAGTGCAGTGTTACTTAAATCAGAAACATATAACACATCATTAATCACTTGTGCTGTAATTGGGTTAATGCTTACAGGAGTACCGATGCCATTTAAAGGATCACATGATTCATAAAACTGCAAGTCTAGTAAGGTGTTGTTTACAATGAACTGCGCACTGGGACCTTGGTTATACAATAAATTGGTATAGGTACTTGCGAACACTTGTCCCATAGGCTGAGTAGCACTGTTAAACTCTACAATGTAATTCCCAAAAGGTAAACACAATGAATCGAAATCTTGCTGCTGCATGGTATCCAATTCCATGGCGCCAGAATAGAGAACAATACCTGCGGTATTTTTAATATCCCAGGTAAATTCGCTAAAGGCTAATGCTCCACCAAAATTACTGAGGCTTAAAAATAATTCTACACAGGTAGTATCAGGGCATAAATTTACCTGCTGGTTATAGGTACATTCTAATGTAGAATAAAAGCCCGACCACAATTCTATGGTTCCGTTAAAATTCTCTTGAACCACAACACCCGGTTGAATGGTCATATAATGTACTTGCTCATTTCCAATTCCAAAGTAATTCACAATTTCTTTAGCCACCGTATCGCCATTTGCGTCATATAATATGAATCCCGGATAGCTGAATATGTCGGAACTTTCGTTATACACATAGACTGCAATCAGGCTGTCGTTAAAGGGTGCATACTCAATGTTTTGTATGTACAATGAGTCGCATTTTGTGAGCTGTGCCTGGCAAAAACCTGCCGAAACCAATAAGAAGAAAATCGAGTATAATATATATCGCATTCTGCTAAAGTAAAATGTTAATAATTGAATTGCAAGAGCTTTAACATTAGGCAAATAAAACCATTACAATTCGTTAAATTTGCGAGATTTTTTAATTGAAAGAATGACATTTACGCAATCTGACATACAAGAAAAGAAGGAAGGAATAAAGCTCTATGACTATCAGCATGATGCCATTGAGCAGATTTTTGAGCGTCTGGATAAGTATCCTAAGAAGCATAATTTGTTGTATCAATTGCCAACCGGTGGTGGAAAAACGGTAATCTTTTCTAAGATAGCCAAGCGATACATTGAAGAAACCAAGAAGAAGGTTTTGATTCTGACTCACCGTATTGAGTTAAGTAAGCAAACCTCAGATATGCTTGCAGAGTTTGGTGTAGAAAATAAAATCATAAACAGTAAAGTAAAAAAGATTGATGTAAAGGATGAACACATGTGCTACGTTGCCATGGTTGAAACCTTAAACAATCGTTTGCAAGAGGATAAAGTTGGACTGAAGAATGTTGGACTGATTATTATTGATGAAGCGCATTATAATTCATTTAATAAATTGTTCAAATTTTTTGAAGATAGAGTAATGCTAGGCGTAACAGCAACCCCACTTAGCTCCAGCAATAAGTTTCCAATGCGTGACACATACGATGAGTTAATCGTAGGTCACTCCATTACTGAATTGATTGAAAAGGGGTTTTTATCGCAAGCCACAACTTTTAATTATGATGTAAACTTGAATTCATTAACCATTGGTATCAATGGAGATTATACAGTTAGCTCATCGGAGCGCTTGTACACTAATGATGAGATGTTGGACATTATATTGCGTGCTTACAATGAGCGCTCGAAAGGAAAGAAAGTATTGGTGTTTAACAATGGAATAAAAACATCTCAAGAAGTTTGCCGTGTATTTACGCAAGCCGGTTTAGAAGTAAAGCATTTAGATAATAAGAATACAGAAGCAGAAAGGCAGGAAATACTTACCTGGTTTAAAGAGACTCCTCAAGCCATATTGACATCTGTAGGCATTTTAACTACAGGTTTTGATGAACCTACTATTGATACCATCATTCTAAATAGAGCAACCAAATCATTAACACTGTATCATCAAATGATAGGTCGTGGTTCTCGTATTACAAAAACGAAAGGCGATTTTACGGTAATTGATTTAGGAAATAATATGTTGCGTTTTGGTCAGTGGGAAGAGCATGTAGATTGGGATCAGATTTTTAGGGCTCCGGATGCCTACTTAGAAAGCATAGTGAGTGATGCAGAGCTGCAAAAGCAGTTTAAGTACATAATGCCTGATCATGTTAAAGAGCAATTCAGCAAAACCAAAAAGATGGATTTTGATATTAAGCTGGAATATGAAAATGCTTTAAGCAAGGGAAAAAGACCAATGTTTGCAATAAATAAATCTATTCAGAACCATACCAAAATGGTGAAGCAAAATGCAGATGATTTAATGGGTGCCATTACATTAGCTAAATTGCTGAATGAAGATATTGAATATCGAGTTAAGAATTACTCTTATTGCATAGTTAAGTCTACGAAAAGTTATGTAGAATGGCTAATTGAAGACTATAAGCGAAAATTAAACCTTGCACTGCAAGAAGAATTTGCAAACATAGAAGTAGATTCCTAGACTACAGTTTCGTAATTTTTGTTTGATACGATTTGTAAGGAGATTTCAACCTTAACAAATAAGTTCCACCGGCTAAATTCTCTAAATCCAACTTCAATTTATTCGTATTCATATTCTGCAATTGTTCTGTATGAGCTATTCTTCCGTAAACATCATGCACCGTTAATTCCAATTGACTTGAATGCAACTCAGGCAATTTTAAAATCAATTGGTTCATAAATGGGTTAGGGTAGCTGATCAATTCTGAATAAAACGATTTATTGCAATTTACAAATTGCACACCCCCTACATATTCATTTGTTCCATCATAATCTGTTTGTAATAAACGGTAATAGGCCGCCTCACTATTATTATCTATATATTGATAGGACTGAGGTTCATTAGTAGTACCGTATCCATCAATGGTGGCTAATTTCTCAAATTGAATGGCATCAAATGATCGTTCAATGGTAAAGTAATCATTGTTTAGCTCGGTAGCTGTTTCCCAATTGAGTTCTACATTATCTTCTTTACAACTAGCAGTAAAGTCTAATAATTCTACAGGTAATGGAGAGAACGCTATTGGTAAGCATACTACTTGCAAATTATATGAAGCTCCTGTAGAACCAGTGCTTCCCCAAAATACATTCTTTGAACCAAATACATTGGCAACAAAATCATAAGTTACGGTTAAGCGCAAATCAAAGTCAAAATATATTCTTAGGGTAGTGCTCGCTGCATCCCATGAAAGGCGAACGTTGTGTGGCGTTGCATCTTCAATATTTACTGTATTCGCATTAGCCTGAACCGGTCCGGCTATAGGATTCAAATGCCCATTAAGGCTGGTCCAAACGGATATATGATCCGGCCATAGCTCAGAAGAATGAAAGTTATAGAATGAATCAAATTCAATTGAAACGGAATTCTGTATTCCACCTGCGCCTAGTTGTTGTCCGACAATACCACATTCAACATTTCCTTGAGGATCATTGTGAAAGGTAAAAGTCATTCCATCTGCTCCATTGTCATCATTTCCGAAATACACGGTAAAGATGTTATCAAAGTTTTGGCTAAAATCTACTGTATGTTTGTACCAAGCACATCCATGTTGGTTTACACTGGCCGCAGTCAATTGCACACAGGTATCAACAGGAAAATTGAACATCACTGCATCGGACATTAAACAGTAAATGTCTGATGGTTCAGATAATTCTAAATCAAAATCACCAACCTCATCATTAAATTTATCCCAAAGCCGAATGTATATTTTTGTGCCCGGAGTTTCTCCGGTTAGAATATAGCGTGGCATATTGCCATTACCACTATTATCATCACAAGCAATGAAAGTAATGATAGAGCTGCAATTGCTCGTTTCTCTGTAAACTGCCATTGCAATATCCGTTAAGCTAAGTGATTTGGTTTGTATATCGATTTCTCCGCTGGAAGGAACCAGAACAGATACCCAAATATCTCCGCTAACATAATTACCACATAATGGAGTAGGTACAGCCGAACCAATTAGGCCACTGTTACTCAAAGTATTCTTTGCCCCGCATCCAACTGTTAATAGTGTTGCATCGCAAGGTGTATCATTTATTGCTGCATTACTTGATTGAAAAATGAAAACCCCAAGGAACAGCAATAAGAATTGCATTCCATATTTATAAACCATTACAACAAATTACTAAAAAGGGACTAGAACAGAAAGAAGATTAACGTTTGAACATATTAATTCATTCTCAGTTCATCATAACTTAAAGTAATTGTTTAAGTCAAGAAAGTGATTATTAATAATAACAGTGAATAATTGTTAAACATCAATTCCCTTCATCATTTTGTTCCAATACAAATAGGGGAGTATGTATTTTTTAAGTATCCACAATCTCCAGTGCTCTTTGTCAGAATCAAATACAAGCATTTGCTTCAATTTCGGATCAGGTGTAAAGGTGTTTGTATAATCAAACTCACCTAGTACCATTTTACCGTAAGCAGTAACCAATGGGCAAGAAGAGTAACCATTGTATACTTCAGGGCTTAAAGCTTTCTGTTCTATTAACCTGAAAATATTTTCAATTACAACAGGTGCCTGTTTACGAATTGCAGCTCCCGTTTTGGCAGTTGGTAATCCTGCTACATCGCCTAAGCTAAAAATGTTCTTATACGTATTGTGTTGTAATGTTCCCTTATCAACATCAACCCAACCTGCATCATTTACCAATTTAGACTCTTTTATAAATTTTGGTGCTGCTTGAGGTGGAGCCAAATGAAGCATATCATATGGCATTACAATTTTTGATGTTCCTCCCATTTCTTCGCGAAGAACATTTCCTTCGTTCACTATACAAGCATTTTCATCCGGAGCGACACATTTAAAGTGAATTAGTTTTTTATCCGCTTCAATCTGCACTGGTGCATAGAATGGTTTGAAATGAATGTGATAACGATGAATTACCTGCATCAATGTTTTAGCAATCTCTTTCACACCAAAGATTACTGAACCGGGTGTTGCGAATACTACATTTGTTTTGTTTGCTAAACCATTTTTGCGAAAATAATCTGCAGACAAATAACATATTTTTTGTGGGGCCCCACCGCATTTAATGGGTGTTGTAGGTTGCGTAAACACAGCATTACCGCCTTTAAAGTTTTTAAGTACATCCCATGTATGTTCAGGGTCAGTATAGTTAGAGCAAACCACTCCTTTGCCCAGTGCTTCGGGTAATCCTTGTATTAATTCCGGAGCCATAACCAAGCCAGGGGCCACAACTAGGAAGTCATAGCTTAGTTCACTTCCTTCTTTAGTAAACACCTTATTATTTTCAGGCTCAAAACGAGCTGCATATTCCTTTATCCACTTAACGCCTTTTGGCATTACAGAAGACATTGACCTTGCAGTGTCTTTATAATCATAAGTGCCAGCACCAACTAATGTCCAGGCGGCTTGATAATAATGAGTATCTGCAGGTTCAATTATCGCTATATCCAGACTTGGATTTTTCTTTAGCATTTTTGAGGATACCATAATACCGGCAGTACCTCCGCCAATGATGACAATATTGTGATGTGATTTCATGAGCTGATTAGGTTAAATAATTAGTTAAAATGAATTAATCATATATTATTGGTTCAGTATAAAAATAGCCAAGAATAGATTAATAAAAGTAACACGTGTTACATTAAGAGCAAAACCCAACTAATTGGTTTGAAGTGCATATACAGGATTGTCAATTAATTCACCATTGTCAATTGAAGCTACTGCATGCTGTATGCTGAGGTGAAACTGTTCTTTTCCCATTAAATCTGTAATCCCATTCTTTTTAAATTTATCGCGTAATGGACCAATTGCTTCCACAATATGTAGCGCAATATTTTGATTTTTGAGATCGATTATCAAATCGTGAAGCATATGAATTGCGCTTGAATCTATACTGCTTACCGCCCTTGCATCTAATATAACATGACTAATTCTCGGATTCTTATGAATGCTGCTAATTACGAAATCTTTAAAGTAATTAGAATTAGCGAAATATAACTGAGCATCAAAACGCAGAATCAATTTGTCTTCATAAGTTTCTAAATCTGCAAACCGTCTTATGTTTCTGAATTCATCAGTACCTGGCACATTACCCAATACTGCTACATGAGGGTAAGATACTTTGTAAATAACCAATGCAATGGATAGCACCACGCCAAGTAAAATTCCACTTTCTATACCAAGAGTTAAGGTTCCAATTGCAGTGATTAAAAACAAATAGAAATCACCACGGTCGTTTTTTAATAAATGCTTGGCTTCTTTTATGTCTATTAAACCAAAAACTGCAACCATAATAATTGCTGCAAGAATGGCATTTGGTAAAAAATAGAAATACTCTGTTAAAAAGAGTAGTGTAAAAATTATGAGCACTGCACTAATTATGGATGATAGTCCTGTACGCGCTCCGGCTTGGTCATTCACTGCTGTTCTGGAGAATCCTCCGGTAACAGGAAATGCCTTGAAAAACGAACCGATGATATTAGCTAATCCAAGCCCTATAAGCTCTTTGTTGGCTGTAACTTCATAATCTTTGTGCTTAGCTTGAATGGCTTTAGCTACTGCAATAGACTCCATAAAACCTATAAATGCAATAGTAAGTGCCACGGGTATTAGAGAAGTAACACTTGTTAAATCGATTGATGGTATTCCAAATATATCCAGTCCTCCCGGAACATCTTTTACAATTTTAACACCTTGCTCATGCAACCCTAAAAAATATACTGCACCAATTCCAAATAACACAGCTAGTAATGGGCCCGGAATTTTTTTATTAATGCTCTTTATTATTAATAGCAATGCAATTGCCCCGGCACCAATCAGCAAGGTAGGAACATTAATACTTCCAAAATTCTCAATGACGTTCAATATAATTTCATGAACTTTTCCTCTTGGAATATTGAATCCTAGTAAATGTTTTAATTGACTAAAGCCAATAATAATGGCTGCAGCAGAGGTAAAGCCGGCAATTACCGGGTGTGACAGAAAGTTTACCAAAAAGCCCAATTTGAATATGCCCATTGCAAACTGAATGACACCAACCATCAATGCTAAGAGTATTGCTAATGCAATGAATTCATTTGATCCAATTGTTGCTAAAGCACCAACACCACTAGATATTAGTAAAGCAACCATTGCTACCGGACCAACAGCCAATTGGCGAGAAGTTCCAAATAATGCATAAATAATTAGAGGAATTGTAGAAGCGTATAATCCGTAAATAGGAGGAAGACCTGCCAGCATTGAGTATGCCATTCCTTGTGGGATAAGCATAACACCTACCGTAAGTCCGGCAGTTAAATCACCGGTAAGATATTCCTTTTTATAATTCTGTATCCAGTCAAGTGCCGGAATAAGATTCTTCATACAATATAAACTTTCACTAGTGCGGTAATCGGCTTCTTAACATGCCATAGACTAAGGTACCTAAAAGAGCACCAAATAAAACTACAACTAATTGCACATATCCCTGGCCAATTAACACAAACATTGGGCCCGGACAAGCACCAACCAATGCCCAACCCAATCCAAAAATAATACCACCAACTAAGTACCGGGTAATACTCATGTTTTTTGGATTAAAGTGAATATCATCACCATACATATTTTTAAATTTGCTTCTTTTAATCAGTTGTACAGTGATAACACCAAGTATTACAGCAGAACCAATGATTCCATACATATGAAAAGCATCAAATCGAAACATTTCATAGATACGGTACCATGAAACAATTTCTGCCTTTGTCATTACAATTCCGAATAGTATTCCGGTTAATAAATATTTTATGAAGTGCATATCTTTAAATTAAAATATAATGGGAATAAATAAATAGGTCATTGCTAATCCTCCGATAAAGAAACCAACAACAGCAATAAGTGAAGGAATTTGCAAATCGCTTAATCCACTAATGGCATGTCCCGATGTACACCCGCCAGCCCATCTGGCACCAAATCCAACTAAAAATCCGCCTCCAACTAATATTAGTAAACCAGGCAAACTGGATAAATTACTCATACTGAATATTTCATTTGGTAAGTATGTATCTCCCACATTGCTAAAACCAATGTTCTCCAGACTTGCAACTGTAGCTGCTGAAATGTCAACCGCATAGGAGTCTGTAAGCCAATGCCCACCTATAAATCCTCCGGTTATAGCTCCAAGTACAAACATTAAATTCCAACGCTGCCCTTTCCAATCAAACTTAAAAAAATCAGAAACAGTTCCTGCCCCTGCAATGGAGCACATGGTTCTGAGATTTGCGGACATTCCAAAGTTTTTACCAAAATATATCAGTAAAAACATTACCAATGAAATAATTGGACCTGCCACATACCAGGGCCATGGTTGTTTAATAAATTCTAACATAAGTTTATTGTTATCATTTTAATAAGCAAGAATAGGAATTAAATTGCGGTTCATAATGTCTTTTTCCAAACTTCCTTTTATTATTTTACTAAACCCAACCCGATGAATGTCCAGAACAACCATTAGTTGAATTGGGTATTCCATAAGCATTTCACTTGCACTGCGTTCTTTGCTTTGGGTATGGATAATAACATTTTTTGTATTCTTTAAATCTTGCCTTTGTACAAATTTATCCATTCGCTCATTTAACTCAAAATCAGATTCCTTATCCATGCTAAACGCATACAGAGTAAAGCTTGCATTTGATTTGCTTGCAATATGTTTTAATACACTTAAGTCTTCTAAATCCGTTTGTGTAAAATCAGAAACGATAGCAATATCATTAATATCTTCTTTGCTTCTGTCGCATTTTAGCGCAAGTACCGGCACATTCAATTTATCATGTACAATTCCTGCAGTTGTATATTTAAAAAAGTCTTGTGTATCTGAAGATTGAGTTGTGGTGGTAATGACCAAATCAATATTAAGACTTGCTTCTTGATTTTTTAAGATAGTATATCGACTTCCTACAATAGCTTGAACTGATGAATTATAATTACCTAAATCAGCAGTTTTTAACCAATTCTCATTGTCTCTTCTTTCATTATAATATTGACTAACATCAAACTCCGTGCACCCATCAATTATTTCTCCAGTGTCTTTTTTGGTTGGAATGTTGCCTGAAACGTTTACAATGTTTAAAATGTGAATCGAGTCGCCATCACTTGCCACTTTTTTAGCATAATCTGTAATGGTGGTTAGGTCTTCTTTTGTACGTACAAGAGCAAGTATATTCATAATTTCTGCAAATTTAATAATGCAAAGATGAGGCTAAATACTCTAATTATGTGTAACCAAAGTAACAATAGGGAAAAGGGGCTATGAGTAGCCATTATAGGGAAGTTCAACCTAAAAAAGAAGCTATTTCTCTTGAAATTCAATAACTTCTACCTGGTTTCTATGCTGCCTGATGATGTTGTTTTTCTCCAATTTTTTCATCAATCGAGAAATAACCACCCTGGATGAATGCAAATCATTGGCGATTTGATAATGGGTTATTTTGAGTCTGCCATCATGCATTACCATGGCACGGTCGCGCAGGTACTTAGTCAATCGATGCTCCATGTCATTAAATGCCAGATTATCAATTGCAGAAAGCATTTCATTTAATCTGGTATTGTAAGACTCCAATACAAAGGTTCTCCAGCTTTTAAATTCTACCATCCATTGATCCATTTTCTCTACCGGTATCATCAACAGCTCACTATCTTCTTCTGTAATGGCAGTGATGGCACTTTTGGTTTCTCTTGAACAACAGTTCAATGTCATGGCACATGTATCACCTAATTCCAAATAATAGAGCAGTAGTTCTTCACCATTATCATCCTCTGTCATAATTTTGATGGAACCATTAACTATAATTGGCATGTGCGTAATGGTTTGTCCAATTTCCATAATCACAGATTCAGCAGGGAACTTTCTGATAGTAGAAACTTCACAAATTTTACGGATCAATTCATCATCGAAAAGATATTGGAATCTCTCCTGCAGCTGTTTGTAGTTTGCAAGATTAATAGTGTCATTGGCCATGCCGCAAATATATTAGAATTGGATTTAATGCACTAGTTCAAAAGAACTAAAATCAAATTCTAAAGCCTTTCTATCCCAATTACCGGTATTTGCAGCCGCCTCGTAAGTGCTTTGCAGGAATGACATAAGCGTTTCATTCGGATTATTGGATGACGCTACCGCATCATATGGCAAAAAGAATTCACCCATTTCTTCACTATAAAAGGCTTCTGATGGTTGTACAATTTGTTTACCAAAATCTGCAGGAGTAGGGTAAGAGTAAGAGTAGAATACCGGTTGAGGTGATTGCTCACTTCCCGGCCAAAAGCCTGCACTACTAACTTCATGTGAGTAGGCTTCTTGCATTACGCGCAATGGCATGTTTGGCATTCCACCCGGATGTTCCGGTGCTGTTTTCCCGGTAAAACGCGTAACAGCTAAATCAAATGCACCCCAAAACAAATGTACCGGACTACATTTACCAATGAATTTAGACCTGAACTTTACAAATACATTGTGCACTGAAATAAATGCTTGCCATAGGTTTTGCATTTCCTTGCTGTCGTAAATTCTTGGTGCATGATCTTCTGCAAACGGAATTGAAGGGTCAACTTCATTTGGTGCAGCATGAATGGTAACATCAATACCTAAAGACTTTAAATGCCCATTTATTTGTTTGTAGAAAGAAGATATTGGTGCTGATTCCAATGGCATCTTTGCATTTTTACCTTCACTAGTGCGAATGCTTAATAGGTGATAGATGAAATTGAACTCTATCTCAAACATACCATTCTTATAGGGTATGCTACCTGTAGTAAAACCGGTTGGAGTTACATATAAACTTACATGCCAGGAGTGGTTTAACCAAGGCATTTTGCGCAGTCGTATTTTGCCTACAATTTGTGTCCATAAATGAACCAATGCTGCTGTGTCTTTGTATTTATTGTAATCAAGTTTAGGCCAAGAATTGCTCATGATGAAAATGTTTTAAAAAAGGAAGGTAAGAAAATTATTACTCTTTTTTAAGGAGACCCTGAAACCAGTTCAGGGTGACGTTTAGTTTTGGGTTCAATCTCAAATCTTGAATTTCAAATCTCAAATCGGTTCATCCGAATTGTCTTAAGCTTTTCCTTTTTTGTCCTTGCATACTAATGCGGTTTGCAGTCTTCATGTCAGCATAACGTGGGTCGGGTACAATGTCTAGCTTTCGCATAACACTCACTTCTACGTTATAACAACCAAACTCTTCCAGTACTTTCCCTTTTATTTCATAAATACCACGTCCTCTAAACGGATAACGTTGGGAGTAGGGTGGAAAGTGAACGGTGTCTAGCCATTCTCCCTGGCTATCTAGCAAAGTACCAAAGAACATTGCTTGTCCCTTTGCTGTTTTGGTTCTTTTAACGGTAATTAAATAACCAACAATACATACTTCTTTGTTTATGTATTTGGGAATGTCTTGTGCAAGCACTTCCTGTGTTGGTTCTTCATCTAATAGTTTAAATGGGTCGCATAGCGGAAATCCCAATAACTCTATTTCATTAAAGGCTTCTTCTAAAGGAGCGGAGTAAAGGCTTGGCAGGGTATACTTCTTTGCTTTGGGTTTAAATAATACACCGGTTGGTATTTTTGGCGGTGCATGTCCTAAGAGAAAGTGTGCCTGCCAAAGCAGCTCTTTTTTGGTTTTGTTGCTAAAGCGAAATGCACCAATTCGTATTAGAAATGAAATTTGTTCCAGCGAAATATTTACACGTTCAATAAACTCACTTAAAGTATTAAAATGCCCGTTAGCATTGCGTTCTATCAGTATATCTTTAATGGCATTATGTTCTAAGCTGCTGATTAAACCCATGCCTAAAAACATAGTTTTATTATACAGAACTGTTTCAGCGCCACTATGGTTAACGCATGGTGCTTCAATTGTTGCTCCATGCATACGTGCTTCATGTACATACAACTCCGTACGATAAAAACCACCGAAATTATTAATGGTTGCCACCATGTATTCAATAGGGTAGTAAGCTTTCAAGAATAAACTCTGGTAACTTTCTACTGCATAGGAAGCAGAGTGCCCTTTAGAAAAAGCATAGCCTGCAAAACTCTCTACCTGCAACCAAACCTCACTTACCATTTTTGGTGGATGTCCTTTTGCAATGGCTTTCTCAAAAAAAGCATCCTTCGCTTTGCTAAATTCTTCGCGAGAGCGAAACTTACCGCTCATTCCTCTTCGCAATACATCTGCCTCGCCCAAAGTAAGACCAGCGTAGTAGTGTGCCACTTTAATCACATCTTCCTGATACACCATTACACCATAGGTTTCGGGCATTATGTCTTGCATTACCGGGTGTATCTTTTTCCTTTCTTCCGGAAAACGGTGGCGCAAAATAAACTGTCGCATCATACCACTTCTTGCCACTCCCGGACGAATAACCGAACTGGCAGCAACTAAACCCAAATAATTATCTACTTGTAGTTTGCGTAATAACATGCGCATCGCAGGCGACTCTACATAAAAGCAACCAATGGCTTTGGCATTTCTCAATAAATCTTTAATGCGCTCATCTTCTTTAAAGCGCTGCATGTCGTGTATGTCAATATCCGGTGCATTGGGTTGATTGTACTGTACAATTTCCAGTGCATCCTTTATTTTCCCTAATCCTCTTTGACTAAGTATATCAAACTTATTTAGTCCGGCATCTTCTGCAACTACCATATCAAAATGAGTGGTAGGGTAGCCCTTGGGTGGCATAAAGGTGGCCGTGTAATGATGTATGTCTTCTTCTGCAATGACAATACCTGAAGAATGTACACTTACGTAATTAGGAAAACCCTGTATAAGCGTGCTATAGTGCAGTACCAGCTGGTTCATCTGGTCTAAATTCCGCATGTTAAATTTACCCGAACTCAGTATGTCAATTTCATGCTTTGGCAGTCCAAACACTTTACCCAATTCTCTAACTACTGCGCGGTATTGAAAGGTAACGTAAGCACCAACTAAAGCCACATTATCAAAGCGTTCAAAGATGTAACGCGTTACATCCTCTCTGTCCATCCAGGAAAAGTCTATATCAAAATCAGGTGGGTTTTGCCGGTACAGATTAATGAAACGCTCAAAGTAAAGGTCTAACTCAATAGGGTCAACATCTGTAATCCGAAGCAGATAGGCTACCACACTATTGGCACCGCTACCACGCCCAACATAAAAATACCCTTTGTTTCTGGCATACTCCACAATATCCCAGTTAATTAAAAAGTAAGCGATAAAGCCTTTTTGCCTGATTAAGTCCAGTTCTTTTTCTAAGCGCTTTATTACCACCTCATCTGCATCAGGATAGCGATAAGCCAGGCCATCATAGCAAAGCATTTTGATGTATTGATAATCTTCTTCCTCACTTTCGCTATACACCTGTAGGTTCTTACTGCTTTTACCGGGTCCAAAGTCAAAATCAATAGAACACTCTGCTAGTAAGGCTTGGGTGTTGGTTACTATATGTGGGAACTCTTCAAAAGCCTGCTCTAAATCGGCCAGGCTATGCATTTTATGATGGGGCTTTCCTTCTTCGCTTTTGGATAGCTTAGAGAGTAAGGTATTGTTATCAATAGCACGCAATAAACGGTGACTATTAAAGTCTCTTTTGTTTCTAAACGTAACGGTTTGCATTAGCACTAGCTTATCCTTGTGTTCTTGCAGGGATGAAAACTTTAGCTTGTAAATATCTTCAATAGAAACACCAATGTATTCGTTGCTGCCTAGTTCACTGTACTCTAATTGTTGATTGTACAGTTGAAGAAAAGGGTAGATGATAAAACAATCATCCAGTTCGGGTGCTTTGTCT
>JABDLV010000126.1 GCA_013001815.1 Bacteroidia bacterium | reverse complement strand
TTTCATAAGCGATGTGTCCATAATAGTAACGAGCCGGTTCACTGTATTTAGAATCTGATTTTGTAATTTGATTAAAACTTAAACTGGCTTCATCAAATTGCTTTCTTTTAAAATGACAATATCCCTTTTTAAAGTAGTACTCATTAATTTGAGCATTAGTTAAAAAAGTTATATCCGTATTCTTGTAATACTCCAAGGCATCTCTATACTTTCGCTTTTTGTAATACCAATTAGAAAGTGCAAACTCTGCCTGCCTGGCATCTAAAGTTTCAGGGTAATTTTTAATAAAAGACTTTAATCTTGTCTCGGCATCATCATGCCTTAACTCAGATGCGCATAACGCAGCCAGGTAAATTGCTTTTTGCTGATTAATTGCAGATGCCTTTTTGCTTTCAGTAACCAAATCAAATTGATGTTTGGCCGCAGAAAACATAGACTTGTTGTATAACTCTAAAGCATTATTAAATGTCTTATCGCCATGAACATTTATTGCCGTGTGTTGAGCAACTAATGAACTGCTAAGTGTAATAGAAACCCATAAGCAAAGCAGGGTTTTTGCCAGAATGTGCATAGTATATATCAGTTGTATTTGAGCGAAGTTAATGCTTATAAACGCTGTAGTATAGCGGCTTATTACCGAAAAGCAAGTAATTTTAAACAATGCTATATGGATAATTACAGAATATAGTAAAGCTAAGCACAATAAAATAAGAGGGTATTTAACGAGTTATAGTATATATATTTGTGATTATGTACATTTTAAAAATAAAGGGACGGGCAAAAATTCCTGATTACATTCAAATTAGGGATGAAGACTATACGCTTTTGGCATATTTTAGAGTTGACCGACCGGAAAAAGCCTTAGTAAAAATAGGCTTGGATAAACAAGAGGATAAAATGAAGAAAATAATTGAAGAACTACCCTTTGGAAAAGTTCAAAAATTAGATATTTGAACTAAATAATGGAAACAAACCAAATTATAAAATTAGAGGACGTAAGTATTTACATAAGAAATATGTTGATACTTAACCAGGTTAATTTACATGTTAACCAGGGGGAGTTTGTTTACTTAATCGGAAAAACAGGAAGCGGAAAAAGCTCATTGCTTAGAGTATTGTATGGAGACCTACCGGTAACTGAAGGAACCGCAGAGTTTGTTGATTATGATTTAACCAAACTAAAGCGAAAACAAATTCCATATTTGCGCAGAAAGCTGGGAATTGTGTTTCAAGATTTTCAATTGCTTAGCGACCGTTCTGCTTTTGATAATTTAAAATTTATTTTAAAAGCAACAGGGTGGAAAAACAAAACTGAAATGACCGATCGAATTGATCAGGTGCTTGATAAAGTTGGACTAGGAACAAAAGGCTATAAATATCCGCACCAATTAAGTGGTGGAGAACAGCAAAGACTTGCCATTGCCAGAGCATTGCTTAATGAACCGGAAGTAATACTTGCAGATGAGCCTACAGGAAATTTAGATCCTGAAACCACTGCAGGAATTATGGATTTAATGTTTGAAATAAGCAAGAGCGGAAGAGCTGTATTAATGGCTACCCATAACTACACATTGTTTGAAAAATACCCTGCCCGAATTGTTAAATGCGAATTGGGTAAGATTATTGAAACTCAAGAAGGTGTTGAGTTAGAGAATATTTGATTTACTATTTTTTGAGCGTTTTTATGATTGCTCAAATCTTTTCCTAATACTTCTTTTCTATTTTTTAACTCCGTTGAGGGAAATGGCTTTGATGCCAATTCATTTATTCTTTCTTTAAAATCTGTAGAACTGTTAGCCAGTTTACATAATTTTTCCACACCTGTATTTTCTATCATTTCACTATTCACTACGCAATACCTACCATTGAACAATGCACTTATTAATTTTAATTTCATACCGGTTGCCTGAAAAGTTGGCAATATGTGCATGTGTGCATCTTGCATGTATCCTAACATTTCTTTGGAAGGAATATTTTCTTTTAATTCAATATTCTCATTCTCACTCACCAAGTGTTTTAAATAATTGCTTGCACCACTACCTGTAATTAGTAAAGGATAATCAATATCATTAAAAACTTGTTCAGCTAAAAAAACAGCTGCCTTATTGTTTTCATTCACTTTTAAATTACCGTGGTAAATTGCGTATTTGCCAGTACCTGGCTTTGCATTTATTTTTTGAAATGGATGAAATGGATAAACCAACTCAACATTGTTATTTATTTTTTCAAAATGAACCGCATCACTTGGGGAAATAGCAAACACCCCAGAACATTGCTTTAATATGGATTCGAAGGCTTTTAGCTTTCTTGCCTCGCGCTTGTAATACATTCTATGCGCGAGCTTTGATTCATTTTTAGCCAAGTGCCTATAATAATCATGCTCAACATT
>JABDLV010000121.1 GCA_013001815.1 Bacteroidia bacterium | reverse complement strand
TGGTAGTTTGAACTGGCTCGTTCACTTACTAATCGTCTAGTATCTAAATTTTTCTTAACCGTTAAAAGTATTTGATTAGGGTTAACGGGCTTAATTAAATAGTCTGCTATTTTACTACCAATCGCCTCTTCCATAATAGATTCCTCTTCACTTTTGGTAATCATCACTACTGGTATTTCGGGCTTTTGTGATTTTATTTTATCTAATGTTTCTAACCCGGACTTACCGGGCATATTCTCATCTAAAAAAATTATGTCAAAATTATTGCTGCTTACTTGCTCAATGGCATCATCACCATTATTTACGGTTACAACTTCAAATCCCTTTTCTTCCAAAAATAAAATGTGGGGTTTCAGTAAATCAATTTCATCATCTGCCCAAAGTATACTCGTTTTATCCATAAATAATTGCAAATTTGTAGCTTCAAAAGTATCTATTATATCGAGATCAAATACTTTCTATTGCCTTGAATAAGAAAAAAATAATCAATGACCCGGTTTACGGCTTTATAAACGTTCCTACCGAACTTTTATTTGACTTAATTGAGCATCCTTTTTTTCAAAGGCTACACAGAATAAGGCAATTAGGCTTAACCTATTATGTATATCCGGGAGCAATACACACTAGATTTCACCATGCAATTGGCGCCATGCATTTAATGCAAGAAGCATTAGAGTCATTAAAATCTAAAGGGTATAATATAAGTGATGAAGAATGTGAAGCAGCTATGATAGCTATTTTACTGCATGATGTTGGCCATGGTCCCTTTTCTCATGCACTAGAACATAGCATTGTAAAAGGTTTAAACCATGAAGAAGTTTCATTGTTATTTATGCAAAAATTAAATGGTGAGTTTAATGGCAAATTGCAAATGGCAATAGATATTTTTTCAGATAAATACTCAAAAAAGTTTTTGCATCAATTAGTAAGCAGTCAACTGGATATAGATCGCTTAGATTATTTGAACAGAGATAGTTTTTTTACCGGAGTTGTTGAAGGCATGGTTAGTTCTGAAAGAATTATAAAAATGCTTGAAATTGAAAATGATAATTTGGTGGTGCACGAAAAAGGAATCTATTCGATTGAAAAATTTATAATTGCACGAAGACTTATGTATTGGCAGGTATACCTGCATAAGACGGTTCTATCCGCAGAAAAAATGCTTGAGAATGTTTTAAAGCGCGCAAAAGAACTTGCCAATAAAGGCAACGATTTATTTTGCACACCTGCACTGCATCATTTTTTATATAACACCATTGCGTTTAAAGATTTTTTAAATGATGATAACAATTTAAATACTTATGCAGCTCTAGATGATTATGATGTATTCACTTCTATAAAAGTTTGGCAAAACCACCCGGATACTGTACTAAGTGAACTTTGCAAAGCACTAACACACCGAGAATTATTTAAAGTTAGAATTCAAAACGACCCATTTAATCCTGAACAGATAAATGCATTTAAAAACGAAGTGAAAAACTTATATGGATTGAATGATGATGATGCCAACTATTTTGTTTTACATGACGAGTTAGAAAACAGTGCATATAATTCAGATGATGAAAAAATTCACATCCTCTATAAAAATGGAAGATTATTAGATATTGCCACTGCATCAGACCAACTTAACATTGCCACCTTAGCTAAGCCGGTAAAAAAATATTTCTTATGTGTGGTAAAAAGCGCAATTGGTAAAGTTAAGCAATATAACTAGCTGTTTACTAGTTATTTATATCGTTTTCTTAGACACATATATTTTGTACCTTTGGGATTGAAAATTTTTAAGGCCATGCAGGCATATTGACTTGTATGGTTGTTTTCACCAGACGTGATGGAATATACAGCCAAACAACTAAGTGAGCTACTAAACGGACAAATAGACGGCAACGCAAACGCAGTAGTAAACAAACTTTCGAAAATAGAAGAAGCAGAAAGCGGCAGTCTCAGCTTTTTAGCTAACGAAAAATACCTTCCTCATATTTATACCACCGGTGCATCTATTGTTATTGTAAACAAAGATTTTGAACCGGAAAAATCTGTATCTACAACTTTAATAAAAGTTGATGATGCCTATTCTAGTTTTGCATCATTACTTGAAATTTATGATGAAGTAAAAAGAAATAAAAAGGGTATAGATAAATCTGCGCACATTTCACCAAGTGCAAAAATTGGCAAAGACGTTTACATAGGTGCATTTGTTTATGTTGGCGATAATGCTGTAATAGAAAACAACGTAAAACTATATCCTCAAACGTTTATTGGCGACAACACAACAATTGGCCATAACAGTACTATTTTTCAAGGCACAAAAATTTATAATGATTGCATTATCGGTTCAAATGTAACCGTGCACTCACAAGTTGTTATTGGAGCAGATGGATTTGGTTTTGCACCCAACCAGGGCGAGTATAAAAAAGTTGCTCAGATTGGAAATGTAATTATTGAAGATTATGTTGAAATCGGCTCAAACACCTGTATTGATAGAGCAACCCTTGGTTCAACCATAATCAGAAAAGGAGTTAAGCTAGATAACTTAATTCAAATAGCACATAATGTTGAAATTGGTGAGAATACAGTTATAGCTGCTCAAACCGGTGTTGCCGGCTCTACCAAAATTGGCAATAACTGCATGATAGGTGGACAAGTTGGAATTGTTGGACACTTGACTATAGCAGATGAAGTTAAAATTGCTGCGCAAAGTGGTATTGGACATAGCATTAAAAACAAAGGAGAAGTTGTACAAGGTTCTCCGGCATTTAACATGGGTGACTATAAGCGAACCTATGTATTATTTAAAAAACTCCCTCAATTAAGAGAACAAATAATAGAGCTTGAAAAAACAATTAAAGATTTAAAACAGAAAGTTTAGGGATGTCTCAAAAACAAAAAACCATTTCAAAAGAAATCACTGTTTCAGGGGTAGGATTACACACCGGTGTTAATGTTAACCTTACATTAAAACCAGCACCTGCAAATCATGGATTTAAATTTAAACGCATAGATTTAGAAAACCAACCAGTAATTGAAGCTGACTTGCAATACGTTTCAGGAACCGAAAGAGGCACTACTCTAATGAAAGACGGAGCCAGTGTGGCAACAACTGAACACGTGCTTGCTGCATTAGCAGGTTTAGAAATTGACAATGTATTAATTGAATTAGATGGGCCTGAAATTCCAATTATGGATGGAAGTTCTAAACCTTTTATTGATGCAATTACAAAAGCAAAACCTGTTGAACAAGATGCAGAAAGAGAAGTATTTGAACTAAAGGAAACGGTTGCGTTTGAAGATACAGACAAGAATGTAGAAATGCTGGCTGTACCTAGTGAAGATTTTAGAGTTACAGTTATGGTAGATTATAACTCTCCTATCCTTGGTACACAACATGCACAAATGCACAATTACTCAGAGTTTACCGATGAAATTTCTAAATCAAGAACCTTTTGTTTTTTAAGGGAATTAGAAACTTTGGTTAAACATGATTTAATAAAAGGAGGAGATTTAGATAACGCCATTGTTGTAGTTGACAAAAAAATACCACAGTCCAAATTAGATGAGTTGGCAAAATTGTTTAACAAACCTAGTGTAGAAATTAAAGAGCAGGGCATTTTAAACAATACTAAACTGCACTATCAAAATGAACCTGCAAGACATAAATTACTAGATATAGTTGGAGATTTTGCATTATTAGGAACTCCAATTAAAGCGCATATTCTTGCGGCAAGGCCGGGGCACCAAACAAATGTAGATTTTGCCAAACAAATTAAAGAACTCATTCAAAAAGCAAGTGCAAACGGCAGAGCAAGCACAGGACCAGTGTATGACCCAAATAAAGAACCTGTTTATGATATCAATCAAATAGAAAAAATGTTACCACATCGGTTTCCTTTTTTAATGATTGACAAAATAACTGAGCTGAGTGAAACACATGTAGTGGGGATGAAAAATGTTACAATGAATGAATGGTTTTTTGAAGGACATTTTCCTAACAATCCTATAATGCCGGGTGTTTTGCAAATTGAAGCAATGGCACAAACAGGCGGAATACTGGCACTTAGCCAAGTAGAAGATCCGGAAAATTACTGGACTTACTTTGCCAAAATAACTAATACCCGTTTTAAGCAGAAAGTAATTCCGGGAGATACCATTTTATTTGACCTGGAATTAGCTAACCCAATAAGAAGGGGCCTAGTTCATATGAAAGGAAAAGCGTATGTTGGGGGTAAAGTTGTGATGGAATCTGAAATGATGGCTCAAATAGTTAAAAAAGATTAAGAATGGTATCTGAATTAACAGTAATAGACCCGAGGGCAAAAATTGGTAGCAATGTTAAAATTGATGCTTTTACAACAATACATGAGGATGTAGAAATTGGAGAAGGAACTTGGGTTGGACCAAACGTTACCATTTTTAACGGTGCGCGAATTGGAAAAAATTGTAAGATTTATCCTGGTGCAGTTATATCTGCAGACCCCCAAGACTTAAAGTACGAAGGGGAAGAGACATTTACATTTATTGGTGATAATACTATAATTAGAGAATACGTTACAGTAAACAAAGGCACCAAAGCTGCCGGTAAAACAGAAGTTGGTTCTAATTGCTTAATAATGGCATACGTGCATGTAGCACATGACTGCATTGTAGGTAACAATGTAATTTTAGCAAATGCTGTTACCCTAGCCGGGCATATTACCATTAAAGATTTTGCAATAATTGGTGGACTTACTGCAATTCATCAATTTGTTGAAATTGGATCACATGTAATGATTTCGGGTGGCTCTTTAGTTAGAAAAGATGTCCCACCATTTGCTAAAGCTGCACGAGAACCATTAACTTATAATGGCATTAATTCAATTGGTTTAAAGCGTAGAGGGTTTACCGATGAGAAATTAAGCGAAATACAAGGTATTTATCGCTTAATCTATTTACAAGGACACAGCACGACAAAAGCATTGAGCTTGGTAAATGAACAGTTTGAAGATACAGATGAAAAAAATGAAATTGTTAACTTCATACAATCATCTAGCAGAGGCATAATAAAAGGCTATACCGGTTCTGACAATGCTAAATCGTAATTATTTTCTGAATTAATACATTGCTTGAAATTAGAGCTATCAAATATTGGTAAACACTTTGCGTATAGGTGGGTATTTAAAAATATCTCTTTGCAATTAGAAACCGGCCAATCTCTTGCCATTACGGGACCAAACGGCATAGGTAAATCCACACTTTTAAAAATTATTGCTTCTTACATGGAACCCTCAGAAGGCAAAGTGGAATATTCATTCAATGGTAAACCTGTTGAACAAGAGAACATTTACAATCATATCGGAATGGCTGCTCCATACATGGAATTAATTAATGAGTACTCGTTAAGTGAACTCATTCAATTTTATTCTTGCCACAAAAAAGTGAACGATAAATTAATAAACGAAGCTGTATTGGCATTTAAACTGGATAGCAGCCTTGATAAATCTTTAAAATATTTTTCATCAGGAATGCTTCAAAGAACAAAGCTCTTATTAGCTTTAGGTTCTGATTCAAAAATTCTGCTATTAGATGAGCCCCATACTAATTTAGATAGTGAAGGCATTGAGACCTATGGTAAATTGCTAGATAGTAGGAAGAATGATTCAGTGGTTATAATCAGCTCCAATAGAAAAGATGAAATTTCGTTTTGCGACAGCAAAATGGAGCTGAACCCATTATAGGTTAATACAAATAATAGAAAAACAAAAATCCGGAAAATTGCTCTTCCGGATTTTTTTAATGGTTTAGGCTTTAACTAACAGGGACATTATTCAGAAACAAATGAAATTCATTTCTCAGTTCTTGAAACAATTTTTCAAAATGCTCCAATCTTTCCTTTTCTTCTGCATGCAAAGCATTTATATCAACTCCGTTGCTTTGCCCATTTTCTTGTAACGCCTCAATTTTATTTTCATGTTGTTTAAAATCGTGTCGCATAATGTCCAACACTTCATTCTGACGAATAAACTGGTTTTGAAAATGCTCAACAGATACTAATACATCATTAGGGGCAGTTTTGCTTACAAGTCCGGTTAATTGAGTATTAAACTCTTTTAACTCATCGCGATAAAATTTGATTTTGTTTTGCCATTCATTGTGTTCTGAATGCAATGCCGATAGTTTTTCTTTCGTCTCCATAGTGATAAAAATTTAATTAGCAGGTTACAAATACAAAAAGGTTCTATTTCTAGAACCTTTCTCTTATATTAATTTGAACGAAAATCGAACACTATTTTAATTGGAAACTTTAAATCTAACTTCCCTTCTATAATGTTTGACACGTTCATATTATTTCTCGTTTATAAATCTAATTTACTTATTATAAATTCAAATAACTACTTTTTCTTTATTTTTTTAAATCTGTACCCCTCTTTCTCTGCACCCCAAACTTGATTGCCTTCAGCATCAAGCCCTTTATCCCAACTATATATTTCCTTAGGCTTTATTTTTACAATGGAAGTAGCAAAGCTTGCGCCTCTTAATGTGCTCTTGCATGTATTTTCTTTGGTTGCTCCTTCATATAATTTTCTGCTTTCTTTTATTAAAAACACAGTACATCCTTCTTTTAATGTTAAATCAGAACGATTTAACTTCTGCACTTTTTCTACATCTCCCACATACTCCATTGGGTTTTCCATTAAGTAGATATCACTCATAAATACATTACCATTTTGATATACATGGTAAATTCTTTGCCTATATGGTTTATCTTTTTTAGTCATTAATGCTTGCTCCACATAAAACCAACCTTCGTTTTTATATTCATTTTTCCAAATTCTGTGCATGCCTAAATAAATAGCAAAAAAGCTAGAATCCTTTTTTGCCTGTTTAGCGCTGCTGAATTCTCCTTCCATATAGCTAAGCAATTTATCCAAATCTTTATTTTGCCCATTTGCATTTGCAGAAACCAGCAAGACTAGAAATGCTGACAGTAAGTGAATTGCTAATTTTTTCATCATCAAGAATAAATTTTTATAAAAGGTTACAAAAAACCAATATAGATTATTTTAAAAATTTGTAATAATTCAGCTGTATTGAATCAATTTCTCTTTCATTGAGCCGATTTCCCAAACTAATCAGAATAACATATCTGTTTCTTACTGTGTTCAGTTAACAATATTCAGTTCAATATCATAGAGTTAGATTTTTTAAACCCAATTCCTATTAAATTTTTAACTCATTATTATAAAATTCTTACACAAGTTACATCCTGAACATAATACAACTCATTTGGTTGGGTCTTCTTGTATTATTGAGTCGAACAATGGCTTAATTTTTAATTTATTATGAAACGAACAGGAACACTCTTAGTATTTTTAATATGCTGTCTGGTATGCACCAGCAGTATTGCACAAACGCATCAAAAAACAAGAAAATATCGCGTAATCGCCTATAAAGATGGTGACCCAACTGTATATAGCGTGTCTAACGTTGCAGAGGTAACCCCGGTAATGGCAATGTATGTACCTAACTCATTCACACCCAATGGAGACGGTATAAATGACGATTTTGGGGTTCATGGAGAAGGATTGAAAACCTTTAATATGAGCATATATAATAGATGGGGGCAATTGATTTTTGAATCAAATAGCGTAAACCAAAAATGGGATGGAACTTTTGATGGATCCCTGGTGCCCAACGGCAGTTATGTTTACCATATAGTTACAAGCCCTGTTGAGGGAAGAACAAAAGTTAAAAAAGGCTCGGTACTTTTATATAGATAGACCTACTTAGCTTTATTAACAATTCGTAATAATTCTAAAAAAGAGTATAAAGATCTGTATCAAAACTAAATTTTGATGCAGATCTTTCTATATTTCTGCATCCTATTTATATTCTGATTTATTCATAAATAATAAGAATTCTTACAATTTATACATAGGCTTTTCCTCCGAAACCCTTGTTAACAATTAGTTTCAGAATGATTTCAATTGGCTTATTACAAAAGAACACTATTTGTATTTTTAGGGCACATTAACTGAAATCGCCACTTATTTTACTAGTCCAAATGAATTTGCCTTTTTTTGGAATGAACAAAGGTTGAACTAGTAAAATTTTAAAAATGTATTACACCCCGAAAAGCGAGATAGCTATATCTCGTGAACCGAGTAAGTATGATTTATGCCTTCACTATGCTTTTAAAAAGCTTAGCATAGTGTTCACACTACTCTTCGCTCTAATTCTTGGAGTACAGCAATTATCTGCCCAAACAATTAGCCCAGATAGATATTGGACCTTCAATGGAAGCAACCCGATAGCTGACTCAGCTCAAAATTACAATATAGACTTTGCCTATTACCAAAGCGCATTTCACTTAAATAGTGGTGGAGCGGTAGGCAATTACATCACATTAGATTCTACAACACAAAACGCTGGAGGAGGAAATTTGAGTTTAAACTCAGGTGTAACTGTGGAGTTTTTATTTAGACCAGGATATAGATTTAACAACACTACTTTCATTTCAAGAAGAGATGGTGCTTTTACAATACAGTTTGACTATCCTAAAATTAAATTTAGAACGAAGCATAAAAAATCGAATGGTGTAGAACAGGATGATATATTCGAAATTGAATTAAACGGTGTTGGCGTAAAAGAATTCGGTCATTACATTGATGGCAATTGGCATCATATGGTATTTAAGTTTAACCCGTCAACGGGTGAAAAAGAAGTTTGGGTAGATGGCCAATCACCTGCTGGGTTTTCTAAGACAATATCTCCAGGATATTTTACTAATACCAATAACACAGAAATTCTACTTAATCACCAGGTATCTTATAGAAAATATCATGGCGACTTGGATGAAATAGCCTTATATGACCATGCAATTCCAGATGCTTTAATTTATAAGCACTTCTTAAATTTTTCAGCAGGACAGCCATATAGTTTTGTAAATGACTATACTCAACCTATTCCACCACCCGCACCAATTACTGCTGGAATGAATATGGATGACTATGCAATTGGTCATCCAGCCGCATCAATAGATGCCATTACTCAATTAAAAACATTTCCAACTCCACGTTATAAAAAAGGAAATACATTGATTAGAAATTTTCAATGGACCAATCCTAAATTTTTAGGTGGTCATACATTTCCAGGCGTGAGTGTACAGCAAGCTGTTGCAAATAGTGTTACAATACAAAAAGAGTTAATGTATAATTTCAATTACTCTGTATTAGCTTCAGAAAACTCTAAAGATACTTATACGCTATCTGACACAAACACATTTCAAGGTGCATGGATTAAATTAGCAAACGAAAATCCTAATATTACTTCATCTGCAATATCATTTTGGGGGCAAACTAAGCCTGCAGATGCAGGCTATCCTTCTTCTATAGCATATGCAATGAGAAAAGATTTGCACCCGGTTCACTATATTAAGAATGCTCAAGGGCAATACTTAAGTGCTGCAGGTTATGTAACCAGCAATCCACAAATTAGTCCTGCTGCCCCTATTGATTCCTTTCTTTTTGATGGATTAACTCAACGCCATTATTTTTCTCAAATACTTAGTCACTTAACCAGACCATTAGATTATATAACAGATAATGGCGAGGTAACTCAATTTTATACACCAGCCACAATGTCTATGGACCCTGCAATAGTATCAGAGAAAAATTCCATGGGCTTAACTTTTGAAGCTTACCAGGCAACAAAAAAAGTAGCTGTTACAAACCAGTATAGAGATGCATTTATGACTTTACCTGGTTTAGCTAACACAAATTTTACTGAATACAATGTTTCGGGTAATGATGATTACCAACCACAATACAGCATATCAAGAGTTATTAATATGCCAATAAATGGTAATCGATACCCTACAACAAGTTTTTACACGCGTTGGCCTTCTAACTGGAGGAATTGGACTGCTGACCTGCACGGCTGGCAGTGGATTGTAGAATGCAGAAACAGGGAACTTGCTTTGGGTGATAAGTTTTATTCACCATATGTTAGTCCGGGTTGGGATTTAAACCCCGAATTAAATGTAAGACCAGGTCAATGGTTAGGGTTATTAAAGCTGTTAGGAATGTCTGGTGGTGAATTTTACTACACTGCATTTTTTAATGAAGCATTGCCTTATCCGGATCCAAAAAACTACGTATGGCAAACGGTTATGCCATCTTATGCACAAGCAATTACTTCTCGCTACGAAGATATATTTAAGAACGGTGATTTGATGAATGGTGATGTTCCAAACTATTGGTACAATCCAACAGCACCGGGTTATTCTTTTTGGACTGGAGACTTTAGGAAACTAGTTGTGGTTAGAAAACATAGCTCATCTAACAAGTATGCAATCACCGGTACGCTTCAGCCAAGTTCTAACATGATAAACCAAACGGACAACGAAGACGGTGCTAAAATTGTATTAGATGGAAACCCGATTGAATTTAATGTTAGAAAACAAGGAAGCACATACTATTTCGATAATACCAACCCTACAGAACCTGTGTTCTATCAACTAGATGAATGGCATGAGCATAAGCACCCTAGCAGATGGTCTACTGAATTAATTATAGAGTCTGAATTATATGATAACCCAACTGCTAACTTCCAAGTTAAAACACAAAAAGTTCCTGGTGCAACTCATTACAATTTTATAAATTCTACTTCATACTTAACATTTAACTCTGTTCCAAATACTCCGGCTGAATATTATATTCATCCTCGAACCACTAATCAGAGCAATTACTATTTCTGGGTTAAAGCAAGAAGTAAATCAGGTAATGCCACTGCAATAGATGTTAGCTTTCAAAATGGAACAGCACAAACAGTTGGGTGTATAAGTGACACCACTTGGAATTGGTACAGAATAAATGCTTGCAATCAACAACCAATAGTATTTCAAAACCTTACCAATCAAGAATACTTAGTTACACTATTACCTCAAAATACAGATGTTGAAATTGATAAGATTCACATTACTTCTAATCAAAACTTAGTACTAGGAACAAGTAATTCAGCTTGTACTTCTACATCAGTAAACGCAGTAATTACAACTAACGGTGCAACTAATATTTGCGAATCTGACAGTGTAGTATTAACTGCCGGTGCTGCTAGTTCTTATTCTTGGTTACCAAATGGTGAAACCACACAATCAATTACTGTTAAAACTGAAGGCACTTATCAAGTTGTTGTTGATAATGGCTCTGGTTGTTTGGCAGTATCAAATATCATTTCTGTAGATGTAACACCTAATTCTTATGATCTGGATGTTGTTGGATCGCCTCAACTTTGTCAAGGTGGACAAATTACATTAACATCAGATACAGGCTCAGCATACATTTGGTTCCCAAATGGAGAAACCACTCAAAGCACAAATGCAGACACAGCCGGTTCTTATTATTGCCAAGTAACCTACTCCAATGGTTGCACAGCAATGTCAGATACGGTTGATGTTACTTCCAATAATAGTCTTGTTGCAAATATTACAGTTAGTGGTCCTTTGCAATTTTGTGCAGGTGGAAGTGTCACCTTAACTTCTGACCCGGGCAATAGTTATTTCTGGACAACAGGCGAAACTACACAATCCATAACCGTTACGGCAACTGGTTCTTATGGCGTAGTTGTAAATCATGGAGGTAATTGCTTTGCTTATTCACAAAATATAAGTGTAACGGTTGCACCACCTCCAACTGCAACTTTAACTTATAGTGGTCCTACAACATTTTGTCAAGGGGGACAAGTTACAATCACTGCCCCATCAGGATATTCCTATAATTGGTTACACAATGGCAGTGGAAATCAAACTGCCACAGTGAATACTAGCGGCAACTACCAAGTAATAGTTGCAGATGGCTTAGGGTGTACTTCTTTAAGTAATGCTGCAAATGTAACTGTAAACGCTAATCCAACTCCAACAATTACCACTTCGGGACCAACTAATTTGTGTCCTGGAGATAATGTTACGCTCACAGCATCCAATTCCGCTACATATAATTGGAATCCGAACAACCAAACTTCAAATTCAATTACGGTTGATACCGCTGGTACTTATTCTGTTAGTGTGGCTGATGTAAATGGTTGCACCGCAATTAGCCAACCTATAAATGTGACTGTTAGCTCTGGTCAAAGTGCATCCATTTCAGCTACCGGACCTTTGACATTTTGTGATGGAAAAAGCGTTACGATAACAGCCAGCAATGGCAATAGTTACCTATGGTCTAACGGGGCTACGACACAAAGCATTACAACTTCTACTACCGGAAATTATTTTGTAAAAATATTCTATGGTTCAAACTGCTCATCAATATCAAACACACTTTCTGTTACATTATTAAGTAACCCGAAGCCGGCTTTAACAACTAATGGTCCAACTACATTTTGTTCGGGCGGCAGTGTTATGTTAACTACAAATCAACCTGGAAACTACAACTGGAATAATGGCAGCTCTACCCCGAGCATAACCGTAAATCAATCAGGTTATTATTTTGTTACCGTTACTAGACCAAATGGATGCATTAACACATCCGATTCTATTCAAATAACCGCTCACAATTCTCCAACCGCTAATATAAACCCTAGCGGAAGTACAGTGTTTTGTCCGGGAGACAGTGTAATCTTAACTGCTAACAATGCAACAAGCTATAATTGGTTTCCTAATAATGAGACAACGCAATCCATTGTAGTTTATAATACCGGTAATTACTCGGTAGAAGTAGCTGATGTAAATAGTTGTACAGCTGTGTCCAATCAAGTTTTTGTTGATGTAACTACAGCCAATATTCCTCAATCAATAATTGCAGCTTCGGGTCCTACATCAGTTTGCCAAGGAAACTCCGTTACCATGACTGCAAATAGTGGTGGGAGCTCGTACATCTGGTCTAATGGTGAAACTACTCAATCGATTACAACTAGTGTTGCCGGAAATTATTTTGTAGAAGTATATTACGGGTCTACCTGTTCTTCTATTTCAAATAGCTTAACAGTAACCGTTTTAAATAACCCTAAACCCATTATTACGGCAAATGGTCCTACCACCTTTTGTGCCGGTGATAGCGTAACTCTTTCTACTAGTGGTATGGGGATTTACAATTGGCATCCAAATAATGAATCTACACAATCTATAAAAGTTACTCAGCCGGGAGACTACCATTTAACTTTTATCAGACCTAATGGCTGTTCAAGAAATTCAGATACGATAACTGTAACTGTTAACAATCTACCAACTGCAACAGTAACATCTAATGGAAATACAGATTTGTGTCCGGGAGATAGTGTTGAATTATCAGTACCAAGTAATCTTCAAGCGTACTGGTTTCCAACAGGCGAAACTACCTCAAGCATATATGTGCAGTCAGCCGGCAACTACTATGCCCTTATTACTGATGCCAACGGATGTTCTGTGTTAACGGCACCACTTCAAGTTACAGAAAAACAAATTAATATTCCCTCTATTACAGCCAGTGGCCCTACCTCCTTCTGCCCTGGTAACGATGTAACTCTTACTGGTTCTAGTGCTACAAACTATGAGTGGTTCCCAAGTGGCGAAACTACACAAACCATTCTTGCAAGCACCCAGGGTTGGTACTCCTTTAATATTTTTGAACAAGGATGTAAAGTAAAATCAGACTCAGTTTATGTTGAAATATTTAGCACCCCTAATGTCAGCATTCAGCCTTCAGGTTCTATAAATATAGATGCAGCCAATGGTGTACAAATCATCGCACCTTCAGGTTATAGTTACAATTGGCACCCTAATGGACAAACAACAAACAGTATTAACGTAAATGATTCCGGATTATATTATGTTACAGTAATGGATGCGAATGGCTGTACAGGAACATCTGATTCATTATCTGTTTCACTTGCTCCTTATTCAGATATAATTGTAATATCGAGTGGTGCTTATTCATTCTGTGAAGATGATAGCATCAATGTATCGATACAGAATCATGGAACATATTTATGGTTACCGAGCGGGGAAACATCTCAAAATGTAACTATTTCTGAAGGTGGAAACTATACTGCAATCTATACTAATCTAAATGGTACCCACAGCGATACTGCATATTTTAGTGTTGATGTTTTACCAAGCCCGAATACTCCATCTATAACCAGCTCGTATATTCCAAGCAGTTCATTCCAATTAAATGCGTTTGAACCCAGTGCAGTCAGCTACTTATGGTCAAACGGTACTAGCACATCAAGCATTTCAGTTACTCAGCCTGGAGTGTATACGGTTCATTCTATCAATGCATTTGGTTGCTCTTCACCTATTCAGTCTGCAACTATAAACAGTGTTGGGACACAGATTTGTGTTGGGCCGGATATTACACTTGCAAGTAGCATTAGCGATACATCTGCTATTATTTCCTGGAATGAGGCAATCATTGCTGATAGCTTCTTGGTTTATGTTTATAACAGTTCAATAAATTTCAGTTGGTATCAAATGGTGGCCGGAAATGTATTTAGTATTCCAGTTACAGCTTTGCAGGCCGGTACAAATTATAATTTCACGATTAGCGCAATTTGTTCAATTGATACATTAATCTCCAACACGAATGACTTTACCACATTAAGTGGTCCTTTACCATGTGGCTCTGTTCCACAATTTCTATCAACAACCGATATTACCGATGAAGGCAGTAAACTAAATTGGTATTCTACAACTGCTGATAGATTTCAAATTAACTATAGAGAATTAGGTAAGTCGAGTTGGATAAAAAATGTAATTCCTGGAAGTGAAACGGATTTTGCATTGAATGGATTATCGGCTGAAACTACTTACGAGTGGAAAATTAAATCTAAATGCAATAATCACTGGAGCCCATTTTCAACTAATGCACTTTTTCAAACTTCAAAATATATTGCTCCATGTGTTGCACCTGAAGATTTAGGTATTGATCAAATAGCAACTTCATCTGCAAGATTGTTCTGGGATAACAATGCACTTGGAGGGGATTCATTAAAAGTATTCTTAGTGAATCTAGATAATTTGAACATTGAAGTATTTGACCTGGAAGGAAACACAGATGAATTAATCGTTAGCGAGCTAGCACCAAACACCAATTACGCTTATAACATTAAATCTATTTGTGAAGATGGGGTAACATCTCGCAGTGACACCATATATTTTAAAACATTGGCAATTGATTATTCATTAATCAATCTAACCAGTGACAATCCTTATGGGTTAATTGTATATCCTAACCCTGCTAAGAATTTCGTTCAATTTGGTTTTAAAACGGGAGAGCTTGATTTGAGTTTAAGCTTAATGATTACTGACATTAAAGGTCAGGCGGTAATTAAAAACTCAATGGAAGTAAATGAAGGTGTAACCGTTAAAGGCATTGACATTACAAAACTTTCATCAGGAGTTTACAATGTCACTTTAACCGGTATAAGTAAAAGAAGTACTGCCAAATTGATCGTTTATTAATTCGATTCAAAATCCGGGTAAATGAGATACTTTTTTCTCATTTTCTTGTACTCATTTAAATCAAACTCCCAACTCAATTTAATTTCTTCTGCAGATAAACCATCTTTGATTTGACTCTGTAAATCTTTAGTACCACTAAGTTTATTAAAAAAAGAATTAAAGAAATCCTCCTTGTAATCATACTCGTTATAAAAGTCAATTAACCATTCTAGATTTATTGACATATTAGTGTGATCAATTTGATCGCTATAGTTTTGCAGATTCTTTCCATAGCAAGGTATATTCTTGTGTTTTGGGTTTAGCGCTGCTCCCTTTACACTTTTTGGTGTAAAACTATAAGGGTAATATTTAAAGTCAGGATGACCAATGTGCTGAAAAGGCTTATCTGTACCTCTTCCCACGCTTATTACTGTACCTTCAAACAAACAGAGAGATGGGTACAAGTAAATAGAATTACTATTTGGCAAATTTGGTGATGGCTTAATTGGTAATTTATACAATGTTGAATGAGTATACCCATCAACAGGTATTACAGTTAATCTTATAGCCCCATTTGTATTCAACCAGTTTTCTCCAACCATCATTTTTGCATACTCCCCTACTGTTAATCCATGCACAATTGGAATTGGATTCATTCCAACAAATGATCGTAAGGTTGTGTCCAATACTGGACCATCAACATAAAACCCATTGGGGTTTGGCCTATCTAAAACAATAACAGAAATATTACTGTCTGCAGCTGCTTCCATTACATATTGCAATGTTGATATGTATGTATAAAAACGAGTTCCTACATCTTGAATATCAAACACAACACAATTAATCCCCTCCAGTTGTTCACTATTTGGCTTTTTGTTTTTCCCATATAAAGAAACAATTGGAAGTCCTGTTTTTGAATCTACACTATTGTCAACATACGCACCGGCATCTGCTGTTCCTCTAAACCCATGCTCTGGAGCAAATACAATTTTTACCTTTATTCCTTGTGCAAGCAAAGTATCCACTAGATGTTGATCACCAACAATAGATGTTTGGTTCGCAACTATAGCCACATTTTTTCCGTGTAAAAGATTTATATACTTATCAAAACTTTCAGCACCAACTTTTAATTGTGTAGGCTCGGCATTTGCAGAACCAGTATTCTGTGTTGGTTTTGCGTTACAAGAATAATTAATGCTTGCCAAGATTAAGAGTAAAACAAAATATATATCTTTCATGAAATTAATTTTACCTATTTAGATTCTTTCAAATCTATGAATTTTGAATGGTTCACTGCTAAAAGATTA
>JABDLV010000111.1 GCA_013001815.1 Bacteroidia bacterium | reverse complement strand
TTAGTTTTGTTCCAATTAATACTAATGCAAAGGGAGAAACAAAATAGGTCAACATTCCAAATGCATTATGCATCATTTGCAAGGTGCCAATGTCGCTTCTGCCTCTGCTACAGCCCATTTCACAAGGAAAAAATGCTACTAAAACAGTTCCTAGTCCATAAAATATAGCAAATAAATAGAAGCCCCATTTAGCGGGTGAATAATCTTCAATTAGGTTCGGAATTTTAAAGGTAAATAGTGTAATTAGAATTCCACTAGGCAAAATACCAAGATAGCGCAGGTAACTTCCATAGGGTGTACCCAATGCAAAAGACTCACTAATGTATTGTGACATGGGATAGAAGCGAGTCATTTGAAGATGTGCTAATACTGTAGCAAGAACGAAAAGAACAACTCCGGCAATCCCTATCCGGTACAGTGTTTTTGAATTCATAGATAACTTCTACGGTCTCTTTTTATAAATGGGTACGGTGGAACAAGCTTCGCCAAACATTAAGCTTTTTACATGCGGCTGTAACTTTTGTGTAATGTTAATATACGATTGCTCGGGAAGGTTAACACTGCTACATCCTTTTACAATTACACGCTCATCTTTATACTCATCAGTATTCATCTGGTTAACAGATTGATTTATTAGTTCAATCTTAACTTGCTCATCATTACCATAAATGATTTGATTAGCATAAGGTGCTGCCGCTGAAGATATTAGCATGTAAGCCCACATAGGAATGATGGCATCATTAGAACAATAAATCCCTAACACTTTCCCCTCGTACTGCTTCCAATTATGTTCCTTTACAAAAGCCCTAAAGTCTTTTTCCTTTAAAACCAATTCTTCATACAACTCGTTCTTTACATCAAACAAAACCCATTGATGTCCTTGTAAAAAAGAATCAAGCTCCAGTGTTTTTAACCCACTCTGTTCTACTTTATTTATTATCTCATCAGCCATTTAGGTAACCTCTACTTTTTCTTTTTCTTGTATTACTAATTCATTTTCCGATGAAGCAATCAATGTTGAAACGGCACCATCACCTGTAACATTCACAACCGTTCTGCACATATCTAAAATTCTATCTACCGGAAATATTAATGCAATCCATGCCGGGTTTAACCCAACGGATTCTAAAACAATTATCATAAGCACTAAGCCTGCGCTTGGTATAGCTGCTGCACCTATAGATGCAAGTGTAGCTGTTAAAATTATAACTAGTTGTTGTGATAAGGTTAAATCAACCATATGAAACTGGGCTAGTGATATAACTGCAACTGCCTGATACAGGCTGGTTCCATCCATATTTACCGTTGCTCCAATAGGCAATACAAAACTGGTTGTTCGTTCAGATACACCCATTTTTCTGTTTACACAGTCCATAGTAACAGGTAGGGTTGCAACAGATGATGAGGTAGAGAACGCAGTTACTTGAGCATCACGCATGGCGCTCATAAAATATTTATAATTTATTTTCTTCACTAAAATGCTTGTAATGGTTGGGTAAAAAAGGAAGATCATTATAAACAACCCAACAACCACAACAAGGGAATATCGCCAAAGAAAATCCAGTAATTCAAAAAACTTATCCGGATCGGTGCCGGCAGCTTTTACAATTTGTCCGGCCATCAGTGCAAAAACAAAAACCGGCATGGCATCCATTACAAACCATATCATTTTTACAAAAACTTCATTCAGTCCGTTTACTAAATTGAACACCGGCTTTGCATGTTCTTCGGGTATTTGCACTAGTACTATTCCAAAAAAGATGGCAAAAAAGATTACTTGCAGCATTTGTGTGTCTGCCAGGGCCTGAAATATATTGGTAGGCACTACATCTACCACGGGTTTTAGCGGACCCACCTCCTTTGCTGCTCTCTTTTCGTTCTCAGCTTTACTTAATTTGTCTTTGACCCAATCACTCAGTTCTTCTTTTCCTTTTGTTGCTTTAATTTCTGCTAACTTTTCTGCGTATTCGGGTTTTGTAGATAAGTCTAATGCAAGCGCATCCATTCTTTGAATTCCATTGTCATCTCTCCATGTCTCATATGACAATCTGTTTCTTTCTCGCACTTCCTGGTCTTGCTTTTCTCCCGGCTTAATTAAATTCACCAACACCAAACCAACCGTTACAGCAATCATGGTTGTGGTTAAATATAAGAGCAGGGTTTTTAATCCCATCTTACCTAACTTCTTTATATCTTTTAAAGATGCCACACCTACAATGATGGAGAATAAAACTAAGGGCACTGCAATTAGCTTCAGTGCTTTTATGAAAATATCTCCAATCGGTTTTATATAGTAAATGGTAAATTCATTCCAGCCAAACACTATGCTGCAGTAAGCGTAAATAGCACCAAGAATAAGCCCAATGATTACTTGCCAATGTAATGGTGGTTTTTTCATTTATATCGATTTAATAGTTCGTTTAATTTGACCAATATGTCTGGTAGAATGAAAATCTAAAAAATCTAATGCCATCTTTAGATTTGCCCTTCCAGCCATAGGATGCTTAAAGATATTTTTATTCTTGTATTTATCAGGGTATGCACTAATAAATTCCTGCAGCTTATGCCTGGTAACCTCCCAATCTCTCATTAAATTCTCGTAAACAAATTCTTCTTTTACCGGATTAACTATACCCGGTGCTTTGTATTTAAAGGGCACGCTAAATGCGGCTTTTAACATAAACCAGTTCCATTTATTTTTTATTCCAGTAGTATCTAAATCGTCAGCAGCTAAAATTTTCTTATTCATGTACGCAACTGTACCCTTTTCTGATAACAATAAGTGCTGTATATTTTGATTCACTGACCACTTTCCATTTGGCATTTCATTGAAATTGTCTGCATTATATTCCGATAAATGTTGAAACAGATTTTTTCTGTTTCCCTCCATTCTAAAAAATAGTTCAGTGGCCTTTTTGTTCATTACAAATACTTGGTGGCTTCTCTTACGCTAAGGTTCGACAAGTTAGTGCTTTTAACAAAACTTTTTACTGCCTTTGGGTTTGTTTTTGAATATTCTCTTAACGCCCAACCAATTGCTTTGCGAATAAAAAACTCATTATCCTCTCTATGCTTTTTACAATATTGAAAAAGAAATTTACTGTCTGTATTTTCTTTAAATTTAAGTTGCGATAAAATGACACTTCGTTGCAGCCACATATTGGAACTGTCTGACCACTTCTTACAAATTGCATCTCTTTTTTTAGGAAAGAGTGTTATGTAATTTCCAAATAGATGGGCAGCTATAAAATCCACTGTGTCCCACCATGGTTTTGTTTTAATTAGCTTTTCTATAAAAGAAATATCCTTTTCTTCTGCTTCTTTGTTATACCAGCTCCATATTTCCATTCCTGCATATTGAAATTCCCGGTGTTCGTCATTCCATAATAGCTTAACTAAATTTTCGGCTGCTTTTTTTTTCGGTTTATTCTTCTTGCTGATTACCAACTTCATCAGCTCGTTTCTTAAAACAGATTTTACACCAAAAAATTCAAAATGATTTTTCATGTATGCACTCATTTGAACTGCATCTGTTTTTGAAGAGTGTTTTTTTAACACTTTAAGCAATTCTAAATAAATTCTATCTGCCTCTGATTTCATCCTAAATAATTATGCTTCGCATGAGGTAAAAACAAATGATTATTACCGTTGCTGCAATAATGTTTAAGAATATTCCTGCTTTTAGCATGTGGTTCATGTGAATGTGCCCACTGGAAAATACTACAGCGTTTGGCGGGGTAGATATGGGCATCATAAATGCACAACTGGAAGCCAGTGTAACGGTTATAGCAAAATACAATGGTGACAAATTCAAGGATACTGCCAGTGCCATTACAACAGGAAGAAAAATAGTTGTAATTGCAACATTGCTCATCAATTCCGTCATAAATAACATTACAAAGGTTAATCCAATCAATAAAAACAAATGATCTTTAATTTCCATCGCTTCAAACTGATTAACAATCAGTTTAATTATCCCTACACTCTCCATTGCAGATGCTAAGGTTAAGCCGCCACCAAATAGAAGCAATATGCCCCATGGCAGTGACCGGGTATCTTTCCAACTCAATATGAATTCTTGATTCTTTAAATCGACCGGTACCAAAAACATTAATATTCCTCCCATTAATGCAATAATGGTATCATTCAACACTGGCGAACCCAACATGTTATTTAGTGGTTGTCTAATTATCCAACCTATAGCAGTTAAAATAAAAACAACTGCAACCTTTTTTTCTGTGGATGAAAATTTACCAAGATCAATAAGCTGTTCATGTATTTCCGTTTGAATTCCATCAAAATTTTTAACCTTATTCGGATAAATCCAGTGAACTAAAATATAATAGCAAACAAACAACAAAATGGTGGCAATGGGTAAACCAAAAGCCATCCATTGGGTGAATGAAATTTGTCCTCCATATAATGTGTCATAAAACCCTACCAATACCACGTTTGGTGGGGTTCCAATAATGGTTGCCATACCACCAATGTTTGCAGCGTAAGCAATCCCAAGCAATAAACTAATTGAAAATTTATTCAGCCCCTTTTTTGTTATGCTAATACTTTCTGAGCGGTTTGAGGTTAATTGAATTACTGACAATGCTATTGGCAGCATCATTACTGTGGTAGCAGTATTGCTTATCCACATGCTTAAAAATGCAGTTGCCAACATAAAACCGAGTATTATTCCATTTGGTTTTGTTCCAGTAATTTTTATTAATGACAGTGCAAATCGCTTATGCAAATTTCTTTTCTCTAATGCCAGGGCAATTAAAAAACCTCCTAAAAAAAGAAATATGATTGGGTGTGCGTAAGATGCGGTGCTCTCCTTAATATCTAAAATACCCAACATTGGAAATAATAAAATTGGCAACAAAGAGGTAACGGGGATTGGAACCGCTTCCGTTATCCACCAGGTAACCATCCAGCAAGCTACTGCTAAGACACAAAGTGCATTCCTGTCTAATGCATCATCGGGAAAAACAAGATGTACAAGAACAAAAAACAAAGGACCCAAAAATAAACCAATTGTTTTAGGCATACTCATTAGATTACGAAAAAAATCAGATTGTAAATTGCTCAATTGTAAAAAGCTAAAGGCTTACCATTCAAAATCAACAACACTAAATTTAATTATGGGTTCAGAAACATCATTTCCATTACTACCTTCTATACCGGAAATGCCATCCATTCCTTTTCTTCCTGTTCTACCTGTACCTAAACCACCAGTTCCTGCCCTTCCATAATCTCCCGCTTGCCCTGCTTTACCTCTATCTCCTGCTTCTCCTCCTTTAAATGAAAAACTCAAGGATTTACTAAACTGTTTAACAGATGGATCTAGTTCTATTGTAATGTTTCCGGCATTACCGCCATTTCCACCATTTCCACCATCACCTCCATTTCCGCCATCTGCGCCATCACCGCCTTTTCCCGCAGTTCCTCCATTGCTGCCCGACCGTGATCCGTGTCCGCCACTACCACCACTACCCCCATTACCCCCATTACCACCATCACCTCCATTACCGCCATCAGTTACAATCTTAAAATTGTTTTTTACTGCATTCATTAAATAGTAATGACTTAAACCATTATCCAAATTCTTGACCTTTACTTTTAGTAAGGGGTCAACATATTCAGGATCATTAATTATTGTAGCATACACTGCAATGTTAAACCCATGCTTTCCATCCTTTCCGCTTACTCCACTTGCTCCATCTCTTCCTTTTGTTCCACTGCCGCCATTTCCATTACTATTGTCTCTTCCATTTGTTCCTGTTTTTCCTCTTTGCGCATCAGGTCCATCAGTCCCATCTAAACCCGAAAAATCGGCAACAACATCGGTATCATAATTCAGCTTGATTTCAATTGTTTCTGATATGTTTTCATTATCAATAGGAGAAGCCGTAATTTTTACTGTGTGGTTTTTTATTTGCCTGGGATCTCTTAAAATGATTAAGTAGCCCTTTTCAAACCTGCCTCCACTAACGGTTATTTTAAAATCTTTCCAATTGGTTCTTCCCTCTAGCATTCCCTTGGTTGTAAATCCCTTTTTCTTGTCAGAAACCGCAGTAATTCCTAAGGCAATTTGATGACCCGGAGCCGCTACCACTTGGTTGTCATAGGTTACATTAAGCTGTGTAATGTTTTTACCTACTACTGAAAACTTTTTTTGAGCAAAAGAAAATGAACTACTAAAACAAATTAGTAGTATTGCAACTTTCGTAATATTTTTCATGCTAATAATTTTAAGGCTATGATTATAAATATAGTAAATGATTAGAATATTCTGAAATGAAGAAATTAGCAGAGTATATTCAATTGCATCCCTTAAGGTTTTTACTATTTATTGGTTTTATACCACGTTTACTTGCAGCAATATTTTCAAAAGGTTATGGAATGGTCGATGATCACTTTGTTGTAATTGAAATTGCACAAGGCTTTGTAGATGGACATGATATCGGAAACTGGTTACCCAAAGAAGGTGAAGACAATGCCAGTAAAAGAAGTGTGTTATACACCGGGCTTCATTACTATTTGTTTTTGTTCTTAGAGTGGATCGGTATTACCGGTGCTCAGTTTAAAATGTATATCGTTCGATTGATTCATGCTGCTTACTCGCTACTCACTATCCACTTCGGCTATAAAATTGCGCTGAAGCTCAGTAATAAGAATACAGCTTTTACCATTGGCCTACTACTTGCTCTATTTTGGTTTATGCCAGTATTGTCAGTGAGAAATTTAATTGAGGTCGCATGCATTCCGCTTTTAATGATTGCCGGCTATCATTTAATTATTGCTGAAGAGAAGAAATCTCCACTCACTTATTTTTTATTGGTTGGAATAGCCCTGGGATTTGCATTTTCTATACGTTATCAAACGTTATTCTTTACCGGTGGTGCAGGTATCGCATTATTATTGATGAAAAAGTGGAAAGAGTGCATTACCGTGGCAATTGGTGTATTGATGCCAATGGTATTCATTCATGGGTTTATAGAGGGTACTATAATGGGCTATCCCTTTTTTGGAAAAGTGATTAATTATGTTCAATACAACATGATTAATAAATCCCTGTATGGAACACAACCCTGGTATAATTACATATTAATGTTGACCGGACTACTCGTGTTACCAATAAGTCTATTTATTCAATTTGGCTTTTTCAGAAATTGGAAAAAACATTTAGTTCTATTTTTACCTACATTGATCTTTTTTATTTTTCACTCTTACTTTCCAAACAAACAAGAGCGCTTTATTCTACCCATCATTCCTTTTATTATTATTCTCGGGTACATGGGGTGGGATGAATTTAGAAAGCACTCAGGCTTTTGGAATAAAAACCAAAAGCTACTGAAAGGTTTTTGGTTTTTCTTTTGGGTATTTAATTTCACATTTCTTTTATTAACAAGTACCTTCTATACAAAGCGTGCCAGAGTAGAAGCTATGCGATATTTGTCCACAAAAAATGATGTAGAAAATATAATTGTAGAAAACTCTAACCGAAACGGAACCGTTTCAATGCCGCTATTCTATTCCGAACAATGGCCGGCTGAATTTGAACTGAATAAAACATTTAATTTAGATAGCCTTACCCTTGAACTTAATAATGTTGAAGCAGACAGCTTGCCCAACTATATTGTTTTTATTGATGATAAAAACTTGAAACAAAGAGTAGCGGCACTGAAACCATTGTACTCTAATCTAAAATTTGAAAAAGAAGTAAGAACCAGTTTTATGGATAAGGTCTTGCACTGGTTAAATCCAAAAAATAAGAATGAGGAAATTTTTATTTATAAAATCGAGTCTTAATTCTACCACATTCCCAACTCTAACAAAGCTTCTTCACTCATCATGCTTTTATCCCATGGTGGTTCAAAAGTAATTTCTACCTCGGCTTTATTTACATCGGGCATTTTTTCAATTCGCTGCCGTACTTCCTCGGGTAAAGTTTCAGCTACAGGACAGGCCGGAGAAGTTAGGGTCATTAGCACCTTTATATCATTCCCTTCTTCTACTTTGACTTCATAAATTAAACCAAGGTCGTATATGTTCACTGGGATTTCAGGATCATAACACTGCTTGATGGTGTCAATAACTCTCTCATTCAAGCTTTTTACCGGTTCTGCCTGCCCTGATTCAGCAGGTGTATTTTCTTCGCTCATATTAATTGCTTTGTGCTGCTTGTAGAGCAACAGCGTATGTTTTTAATTGTTTAATCATTGCACCCAATCCGTTTGCTCGAGTTTGTGCAAGGTGTTGCATTAAACCTATGTCGTCAATAAATTTCAACTCAGTGCCTGCAATGTCTTCAGCTTTTTGTCCACTCAAAACTCTAACCAGTAAACTTACCAGCCCTTTTACAAATACAGAATCACTATCTGCTGTGAACCTTATTTTATTTTCCTCCACATCAGGCTTTATCCAAACAGAACTTTGGCACCCTTTAATTTTGTATTCATCGGTTTTATATTCATCCGACAAGGGATCCAATTTTTGCCCTAACTCAATGATATATTGATACTTATCCGGCCAATTATCAAACCAGCTAAAGTCCTCAATAATTTCTGCTTCTATTTTCTGCATATCTTCCATAACATTAGGCTCCCAATAGTTTGATGCCCTCTACAATATTCATTAGCAAATAATCTATTTCATGCTTTGTATTATAAAACATAAACGAAACTCTTATTGTACCATTAATTCCAAACTTATCCATTACGGGTTCCGTGCAGTGCTGACCGGTTCTAACTGCAATACCTTGTGTATCTAAATACATTCCAAGGTCTAAAGAGTTCACACCATCTACCGTAAAACTTAACACTGCTTCTTTCTCCTTTGCTTCGCCCCAAATTTTTACACTGCTTATTTTAGAAATTTGCTCTGTCGCATATTCTAATAAGTCCTTTTCATAGTTTGTACAAGCACTGCGGTCTAGTTGATTATAATATTCCACGGCATATCTCAGTCCAATAACTCCGGCTATATTCGGTGTACCTGCTTCAAACTTAGATGGACTCTCTCCAAACGTGGTTCCATCAAAACTTACTCGTTTAATCATATCTCCCCCACCTTGATATGGCGGCATGCTGTCTAGCCACTTTTCCTTGCCGTATAATACTCCTACGCCAGTAGGCCCCAGCATTTTATGGCTGGAAAAAACAAAAAAATCACAATCGAAATCTTGTACATCTACTTCTTCATGTACGACCGACTGAGCACCATCTACACAAACAGGAATATTATGTTTATGTGCCTTCGAGATTATTTCCTTAACAGGATTAATTGTTCCTAAGGAGTTAGAAATATGTACGAGTGAAATTAATTTTGTTTTGTCGCTGATTAAAGCATCCAGCTTTTCTAATTCTAACTCCCCTTTATCATTAATTGGAATTACTTTTATTGTTGCCTTTTTCTCTTCACACAATAGCTGCCATGGAACAATATTGGCATGATGCTCCATCTCGGTTAAGATTATTTCATCCCCCTCGTTTATAATCTGTCTTCCAAATGTTTGGGCAATTAGATTAATTCCTTCGGTTGTACCTTTCGTAAAAATGATCTCATTTTCACTTTTAGCATTTATGAATTTTTGAACCACCGAACGTGTACCATCGTATAAGTCGCTTGCCCGTTGACTTAGGTAGTGTACACCTCTATGAATATTTGCATTATAGTTTGTATAATACTCCTCTATTGCCTTAATAACCTGAACAGGCTTTTGCGCGGTGGCCGCATTGTCAAAATAAACCAATGGTTTATCATAAGCAGTCTTAGAAAGAATAGGAAAATCGATTCTTACTTTTTGCACATCAAAAGTTGGCGATACTTTTGATTTTAAAGATGTATCGCTAGTGCTCATACTAATCTTCTTTATGCAGTTTATTCTTGATATTCCTAAGAATGAATTCTTTCAATTTAGGAATTTCAATATTGTCAATTACATCTTTGGTGAATGCATTAAGTAATAGCTCTTTTGCCTTGTCACTTCCAATGCCTCTAGATCTTAAATAGAACATTGCCTCTTCATCCAGCTGACCTGTTGTAGCTCCATGGCTGCACTTCACATCATCAGCCCAAATTTCCAGTTGGGGCTTTGTATTTACTGTGGCATCATCACTTAAGAGGATATTGGCATTACTTTGAAATGCATTTGTTTTTTGTGCATCCGGCTGCACAAATACTTTTCCATTAAACACGGCCATTGCTGTTTCATCAACAACCCCTCTATACAATTCATTGCTTTCACAATTTGCTACTTGATGATCTACCAGTGTGTGATTGTCCACCTGTTGCGAATCGTTTAAAACATAAACACCATGTAAATGAGAAACACTGTTTTGCTTTTGCATTCGAATGATTAAATCATTTCTGATTAATTCTCCGTCTATACAAACTGTAGTAATATCAAACGTGGCATCCTTACCAATATCTGATGCAGTGGTGCTAATCAATCCATGGTCATGATCTTCTTGCTGTACTTTAATCCACTTTATATGTGCATTGTCATTTATAATAATCTCAGTAACTCGGTTTGAAAACGATGAAGCATTCATTAAGTAGCTACTCTCTATTATTGTGCCTTGGCTGCTTTCAGCCGCATAAAAGAAAACATGAGGTTGGGTAAAAATGTATCCTTTGCCGCTATCAACATAAACTATGTTAACTGGTTTATCTAGCACCGTATTTTTTTCTAAGCTAATAACTACCGGATTGGTACTAAACGCAGAATTTAATGCAGTAAATGCATTGGTATCATGCGGAACTGTTTTATAAATATATTTGCTAACCTCTC
>JABDLV010000040.1 GCA_013001815.1 Bacteroidia bacterium | reverse complement strand
ACCAACACCAACATTTGGTATTTGATTGTATGAATAGTCAAAAGAAAGTGGGTGAGGAAAAATCAGTTTAACCAAGTACTTTCCTAATATCATTATTGCTGTTGCCTTTTGACTAATGAAATCTTCCGCCTCTAATAAAGAATTGTTAATGGGTTGTATGTTTACGTCATATTCAATGCCACCAAGTACTACCATTCTAATGCCCATATATGCTATGGTAACACCGAATATGATTGCAGATTTTTTTAGCACATCGACCACGCTGAGCTTAGTGAAGAAGTATACTATAAGAGGAATAAATACAACCGCTGTTATGGCACTTTCTTTTGATAAGAGGGCCAGCAAGAAAAACAAAGCTGAGAATGCAAGCCATTTAATGTTGTCTGCTTTAAAATTTTTAAACAGAAAAAATATGGTCAGTAGGGTAAATAAAAAACCCAATATTTCATCTCTGCTTTTTATGTTTGCAATCACCTCACTGTGCAAGGGATGAAAAACAAATAGCAAGGTTGTGACCAGGGGTATAATTAGATTGTATTTAGGGAGAATTCTAACCAGGGTTAAAAACAAAAAATAAGCGGTAAGCCCATAGAGCAAAACATTTATTAAATGACCAAGCCAGGCTTTTTCTCCTACCAACTCATATTCTACCGCAAACATTACTAATGATAGTGGCCTGTATAAACCCTCTGTTCTATCCCAAAAACCGGCACGATAGGGTGTGGTTAACATTTTCGGTATAGAGCTGATTCCTTCTTTGGTAAATCTGTTATTTTGAATTACTGTTCCGTCATCAATGGCAAAGTCATGGCCAACGGTGTGTGCGTATAAAAGTATACCACATGCAGCGCAAAGTATAGCCATCATTTTTTTTAATGACTTTACGTGCTTCCCCCCGGACTTTGATTTTGGTTGGGTTTTTTGGTTGCTAGGGGGATTCGAAGAAGTTGTTTTCTTTTTTCTGGGTTTATTTTGCTTCATGTTCAATCACAGAGCGATTAATGAACTAAGTATCATGCGTTTAATTACCTGCAATATACGTTGTGAAATAAAGAAAAGTAGAATTAAAATAAATTTTTATTCAGAGGAATTGGCTGAATTGTCGTTTTTGCTTCCGGCCTCATCATCTTTGGTGGCATTTTTAAACTCTTTTAAACCTTTACCAAGGCCTCTGGCCAACTCAGGAATCTTTCTACCTCCAAACAATAACAATACTACGGCTACTATGGCAATTACTTCCCACATTCCTAAGCCAAAAAGAAGAATACTAGATATCATAATGATTGTTTTATGTAATCAAAGGTAAAAAATTAAAATTAGGGATTTCCTGCAAGCCATTTAGAAGGATTTTGTTTTTCGGTTCCTTTCCAAATTTCAAAATGCAATTCGGCCTTGTTATTATCAATATCATTGGCCACCATTCCTATGCTTTCCTTCAGCTTTATTTTTTGTCCGCGTGTAACGGTTACATCTGTGAGGTTGGCATACACTGTTAAATAACTACCATGTCGAATGATTACTGCTTTGTTTGCACCAGGTATGTTTACTACACTTGTTACTTCTCCATCAAAAATGCTTCGCGCCCTGCTTCCTTTGGGCGTGTTAATATCAATACCATTATTGTTGATGGTAATGTTCTTTAAAACAGGATGTGGGTGTGTCCCATATCTTCCGCTTACAATACCGGATGGTACCGGCCAGGGCAGTTTTCCCATGTTTAATTCAAATGAAGCAGATAACGATTTTGCTTCAGTGCCCATGGCCAAAGCCTCGTTACCGCTAACGTTCTTCTTGCCTGCTTCTCTAGCTCGTTTTTTTGCTGCTTCTAATTCTTTTTTAATAATTGCAGCTATAGCACTGTCAAGTTTCTTGGTCGCACTCTTTTTTGCAGCAAGATCTGCTTTTAGTTTTTTTTCATTTTTCTTGAGCTTATTGTATATTCTTTGTTCGGTAACTTTGTTATTCGCAATGGTTGACTGCTCTTTCTTTTTATCGGACAACAAGCTTTCTTGTTCCTTTTTAGCCAACAACAAGTCCTCTTTCTTTCTCTCTAAGGTGCTTTGTTTTTTTATTATTTCTTCGGCTTGTTTTTTTCTTTCTTCGTTGTACTCCTTTAGGTAACGCAAACGCCTAAACGCCTGATTAAAATCATCGCTTGCAAAAATGAACATTAAGCGGTGGTATGCATTGCTATTTCTGTAGGTAACTTGCAAAAGCCGGGCATAATCCTCTTTCATTTTATTTATATCCTTCTCTAGCACAGCCATTTCCTTATTGGTAGCTTCAATTTCAGATGAAAGAGACTTTACCTCTTTACCAATAGTGCTAATTAACTCGTCTCGTATTCTTATTTGTTTACTGAGCGTGCGCAATTGAGTTAGTGATTCCTTTTTATCACTTGCTGTTTCTTTCAACAACTTGTCTGTTAGTTGAATTTCTTTAGCGAGCTGCTTCTTTTTATACTCTAGTTCTTTTTTGCTTTGGGCATTTGAACTGACCGAAACATTCAACAGCAGGAATAAAACAAGAATATATTTAATTAATAACTTCATAACTTGCCGGAACCCTGAATGGCATTGTTGTGTGTTTGTTGTTTTGAATTTTTGAGTGCTTTAAAACAATTTTAATTTCACTTTCTGAATTTACTTCAAGTTCAGTTTTGCCCGGGAAGTATCCGAAATCCGTTTTCTTGTAATCATCGTAATCAATAGTTATTGTATGCGATGCATTATCAGAGATGATTAATTGTTTTTTAATTCGATACTGCTCCGGAATAACCCAGGTGCTTTGTTGTTCAACCGGGAGCAGTGTATTTTTATTAATCACACCCTTGAGTTGTTTTTTACTTAAACTACTAATAATGTGATGTCTGTTTTTGTTGATAACCGTTTGTGCAACAGTGTTTTCAGAATAAACAAAGGAATTGCCCAATAAGATGTTTTGCAGCGTATAAAAATCACCTTCAATAGGAATATAACTTTTTAGTGCACCAATGTTTTGTGCGGAATACTGCTTATTAAATCGATCAATATACTTTACTGAGTCCGGTGTAATTAAAACCCTAGCAACTTCAATTCCAAGCAGTGGAGTAACTGAAATCCAAATAGCACTGTCTTTTTTTAACCGAATGCTTGAGTTAACCGATTGACTACTTTTGGCTGTTTTATACTGAATATTAGTTTTGGTGGAAAGCCAGTTTGGATTAGGATTGTTTCTGTTTACATCATCCAATAGTTCAAGCGGAGATTTATATGTTTTGTTTAGTGCATTCGGACTGCTGCTTTTTTTTGTACTAGAACATGAGCCCAGTAAAAGAGCAAAAAAGAAAACAATACACAATGAATATATTCCCTTCATTTTAGAACCTATTCAAACAAGCTGTTGTTTTGTAATTTTTTATCTAAGAACTCGGAACCCTCACCATTTTCCTTTGCTTTTTTCCAATATTCAATGGCCTCTTGCTTATTGCCCATTTGAAAAAGTGCATCTCCGTAGTGTTCTAATATAACATCACTGGTACTTCCTCCATTATCAAGGGCTTTTTTCAGCCAAACTTCAGCATCCTCATAGCGCTTCATTTTATACATTATCCAACCATAGGTATCTAAATAAGAAACGTTATTTGGACTTAAGGCATTAGACTTTTTAGACATTGCCTCTGCCTTATCCAGTTTTTGTTCTCTTAAAGAAAGGAAGTAACTGTAGTTGTTAAGTATTAAAGAGTTGTTCGGGTCTATTCGCAATGCTTTATCAAAAATGGCATCCGATTCTTCATAGTTTTCTAGCTCATTATAAGCTTCTCCCATGTTTGAATAAAAATCAACCAACATAATTTGGTTATCAACCACCATTTTACTTCCAACCTTTAGTGACTTAATTGCGTCTTCATGTTTGTTGTTTCTTGATTTTGCAATTCCATTCAATAAGTAAAAAATAGGTTGGTTAGGAAACAGTTCCAGTGCTTCACCGCTTTCTTTTTCCAGGGATTTAAAATCACTTAATGTAGACTCCGTAAACAACAATTGTTGCCACACGTTTAAGTTGCTTTTATCGATTTTAATTGCTTTGCGATATTCATCTCTGGCCTTTTCAGTTTCTTCATTTATATTGAGATAATCAGCATAAATAGCGTGAGCCAAAGCATTTTGTGGGTCTGATTTGGTAAATGACTCACTTAATTGAAGAGCCTGATTAAGCATTTTTTTATCATCTCTTACTAGCGGCAAATAAGAAGTAAGCACACGCATTTTGGTATTGCTACTCATTTCAGGATAAGTGAAGGCCTTTTTTAGTTCATCAAATGACTCGTCATTTTCACCGGTGCTTCTATAGTACTCAGAAAGTGCTAGTGATAATTCATAAGAATCTCCTGCAGCATTTTCTAATTGCTTTATTGTTTCTAAAGCTTTCTCAGGCATGTTGTTTACCTGGTACAAATCAATTAACGAGGAATATATGCTGTACTCATCCGGAAAGTGTTCAATCAACTTATTGAGTTCGTTAGCTGCATCATCTACCCTATCCAATTTTAAGTACAGCCGTTTCTTTTCTTCTGTAAGTTCAGGACTGGGACCGTATATTTTTTCAACCTTATTATAGGCCTCAATGGCGTCTTCATAATCGCCTGAGTAGGTAAGCGCTGTTGCTAGCGAGAGTTGATGTTCAGGGTCATTCGGATAATGCTTTGTAAGGTCTTCGTATATTTCAATTGCCTTATCAGTATTATTCGTTCTTTGATAAAGTTCTGCAAGCAAGGTTGCATACCACTTGTTTTTTGGGTTAATGCCATATGCACCCTTGCTGAAATTCAGTGCATTATTTAAATCTTTCATGCCAGAATAAATGAGCGCCAGCTCATACATAGACGCGTCATTTTTTGGATCAATTTTTAAACACTGGGTAAAGTACTCTGCAGCTTCAACGTAATTTTCTTTTTGTTTTTCGAGCTGAGCATTATAAAAATTGTAGGTGAGATTCATTCTGTCCCGTTCCGTTAGAACAACCTCTTTCTTAGATGATTTTTTAGAACCCTTCTTTTTTTTCTGCGCTTCAGCGCCTATAGATATAGAAAGACACAGGATAAATATTCCTAAAAACTGTATGACATTTTTCATTTTGCTTGTTGTTATTCCTCGCTAACGCTAAAATCGCCAATGCTTAAATCTTCAGCTGCGCGATTTACTGTAACGTAATTACCTATCATTGAATTGCTTATGCAGGCATTACTCACATTACTATTCTCTTGAATTATACTATTCTGTATAACGCTATTATCCACCTTTGTATTGGCTCCAACAGAAACATGTGGCCCAATTATACTGTGGGTGATTTCAACATTTTCTCCGATTGAACAAGGCTCAATAATTACCGCATGCTTTTGCTTAATACTAGATGGAATTTTATAATTGCGTTTTTTAATTTCAAGCACACGTTGGTTAGTGTAAACTGTTGCATTTTTATTTCCGCAATCCAACCACTCTTGCACCTTGCCGGCTTGTAATTTTTTGCCGTTCGCAGTCATGTTTTCCAGTGCATTGGTTATCTGGTATTCTCCTTTATCTTTAATGTCATTATCAATTAAGTACTGTAATTCTTTTTTAAGATTTTCTCCATCCTTAAAATAATAGATACCAATGATAGCTAGGTCAGAAACAAACTCAGTTGGTTTTTCTACAAAGTCTGTTATTACATTTTTGCCATCTACTTTTACAACACCAAACGCACTCGGGTCATCAATTTGGTTTACCCAAATAATGCCATCGCAATTTGAATCAAACTTTTCTTCGCAACGAAACAGGGTATCTGCAAACGCTACAACCGTTTTTCCACTTAATGATTTTTCCGCACATAAGATAGCGTGTGCCGTTCCCAAAGCCTCATCCTGGTAGTAAATACTGGCTTTAGCCCCTTGGTGCTCAGCTACTTTCTTTAATGATTCCTCAACTTGTTTTCCAAAACGGCCAATTACAAAAGCTATTTCATCTACTTTCTCATTACTCAGTTGCACTATATCTTCAACCAAATGCTCAACAATTGGTTTTCCTGCAACCGGTATTAATGGTTTGGGAATTGTTAATGAGTGCGGACGCATTCGTTTACCCATGCCCGCCATTGGAATAACAATTTTCATTTCTTTTTAAATATTAGGTTGATTAAATATTAATTTGTGCCAGTGTGTCCAAAACCACCCGCGCCTCTTTCTGTTGCAAGCAGTTCTTCACTTTCAGTAAATGTTACTGTTTCATGTTTTGTTATTACCATTTGTGCAACACGTTCACCATCCTTAATTTCTACATCAGTGTCAGACAGATTAATTAGAATTACTCCTATGTCACCTCTGTAGTCTGCATCTATTGTTCCGGGTGAATTTAAAACAGTGATTCCTTGTTTAAACGCCAAACCGCTTCTAGGTCTAATTTGTGCTTCAAATCCCTTTGGTAACTCTATACTTAAACCGGTAGATATTAATGCTCTTTGCAGCGGTTTTAGCATAACAGATTCTGATAAATTGGCTCTTAAATCTACTCCAGCCGATTGCTCTGTAGCATATTGCGGCAAAGCATGTTTAGACTTATTTATTAGTTTGATATTCATTGCTTTATGATAATTTTGAGGGTTATGAAAGCGTTCTCAAGTTAGGCTTTTTTTACCTCTTTCTAAAGCATAGACCAACAGGAAATACACAAGTAAAAGCCCGCTATTAACAATATAAATAAGCATGTCACCTTTGGGTATTTTTAATGAAATATAGCCGGATAGCACAAATAACAGCAGTGCTAAAATGATGTATGTAATTATACGACCAACCTCATAAGGAATGGGATAATGTTTTTTACCGGTGAAATAAGCAAACAACATCATTGTTGCATAACAGATAAGTGTAGTGTAAGCGGCACCCATGTATCCAATTTCTGGAATGAGTAAAAAATTACCACAAATAGTAATAACTGCACCTAGAAATGCAAAGTAAGCTCCGTACTTAGTTTGTTCAGTTATTTTATACCAAATGCTTAAATTAAAAAACACACCTAAGCAAAAGTTTGCGAGTAAAAGTATTGGAACGATTTTAACACCGCTATGATATTCTTCTCCTATAAAGTGTTTAAAGAAATCAATGAAGAGCGTAACACTTAGAAAAATAAATAGCGCTACTATTACAAAGTACTTTAACACTTTTGCAAGTGTTTCTTTACTGTTTTTATTTTTACTGTCAGAGAAGAAGAAAGGCTCGGCCGCGTAGCGAAACGTCTGAATAAAGATGGTCATAAGCATGGCCAATTTATAGTTTGCGCCATAGATACCAAGCTGATGCATGGCAGTGCTTTTTTCCGTAACCAAATACTTAATTAATATTCTATCCAGTGTTTCATTTACCATTCCTGCAAAACCTGCAACTAAAAGGGGTAGTGCATAAGTGAGCATTTTCCCATACACCTCTTTGTTAAATTCAAACTTAGATTGCAAAAAGTCTGGAAGTAATAATAAAAATGCAATTGCACTGGCAATTAAATTAGAGATGAAAATGTATGCAACACCAATGTTTGGGTTGTAAATAGCACTGGCAAGGGAATGCAAAACATGATTGTCGTTTTTTAAAATAGCCGGACAATAAATCAAAAAGAAAAGATTTAGACCGATGTTCGTAGCAATGTTTATTAGTTTAATTACGGAAAACCGTAACGCCTTTTCTTCATGCCTTAATTTGGCAAATGGCAAAGCACTTAAAGCGTCTAAAGCTACTATTAACGCGAAGTATATGACATATTCCGAGTGATTAGGGTATTGAAGTATGGAGGCAATGGGTTGTGAAAAAATGCAAAGAAGGGCACTTAGTAATA
>JABDLV010000039.1 GCA_013001815.1 Bacteroidia bacterium | reverse complement strand
ACCATTACTGTAAATTCAACTCAAGGAATGATATTTGTATACATGTTTGATTGCAATGGAGTTTATATGGGTCAATCATTTGGGTATTCTCCATTTTTAAATCAGTTTGTTGTTACATTTAATTATTGTAACACTATTCCTCCAACGAGTACGGTCATTTGTGTTACTGTAAATAATTTACCGGGAGCCGGCACAACGGTCCCTGTTATAGTTTACTCTGCCCCGGGTACTGTGGGAGATACTTTATTATTTACCGGTACCGGCACACAGACACTCTGTGATACATTTCAACTTGCAACCGGAACAAATAGTTTTATAGTAAGCATGATTGATTGTAATGGAAACAATGTTTCTACTGTTGCAACTGCCAATCCAATGTTTCCTACTACTAATGTAACCTTGGATTATTGTCAGGTATTAACACCGGTTACAGTTTGTGGTACCGTTTCCGGAACAAATGGAATGTCTGTACCTGTTATTATGGTTGACTCACTTAGTGGTAATCTGTTTACAATAATGACAGATACAAGCGGTAATTTTTGTGATAGCTTACTGTTGCCATCGCCATTTGGCTTATTGCTGGCATATATAATAGATTGCAATGGAGTTGCTGTATATCAGACGGCTCCTTATAGCCCAACCGGACCGAACTATAATTTCTCGTTTAATTATTGTAATACCATACCTACTTCTGTAGTAGTGTGCGTTACCGTTGATAATTTACCGGGGGTTAACACAACGGTTCCGGTGATTGTAAATGCTAATGGCGGTGGAACAGGTTCTGATACCTTATTGTTTATGGCAAACGGAAGTCTGACCATATGTGATACCATACAAACAACAAGCACAGGTGTGGTTTTAATTACCATGACAGATTGTAATGGAAATACAGTTACACAAGCTATTCAATACAATCCTATGTTGCCTGTTGTTAATGTTACGTTGGATTACTGCCCAACAACTCCACCATGCTACGCATTTTGGACATCTACTTATGATTCATTAATGAATACATTTTATATTACGGTAGACTCTGTTACTTTGGCACAAGCACAAACATTCTTCTGGGATTTTGGTGACAGTACGTTCTCTACATTACCGAATCCAACTCATCAGTTTGCTGCAAATGGATTGTATAATGTATGTCTTACCATTAATGCAACAGGTGGTTCTGTAGGATGTACCTATTGCCATACCATTGGAATTACACCAAATGGTAGCGTTATTACAAGAACGGCAGGATTTAATGTAGTGGTATTGCCACAGAATACAACAAGTATAGATGATGATATAGAATCATTGAATTATTCTATATATCCGAATCCGGTAAGTAATATGTTAAATGTTGAAGTTGCAGATGCTGCCAAGGATGTTCACCTTACAGTTTATACAACAACCGGAATAGTGGTGCAAGAAGAATTATTTGAAAATTCATCTAAAATTAGAATAAGTACAAGTGCTTATAAGTCAGGTTTGTACATACTAAAACTGAATTCAGATTCTGGAACTGAATTTATAAAGTTTGTAAAACAATAAATAGAGTTTAGAATTATTCAAAGCCGCATTTTATATGCGGCTTTTTTTGGCTGAACTTTAAGAAAATAAAAACTAATTGAATTGGAAACGGAAAAATTACAACTGCTAGCAAAGCAATGTGGAAAGAATGACCGTAAAGCACAATACGAGCTGTACCAGTATTGCTATCCAATTCTTATGAGTGTTTGTTACAGGTATTACAAAAATAATGAAGACAGTAGATCGGCATTAAATCTTACATTTTTAAAAGTGTTAAGTCATTTTGAAAAAAAGGGAGAGGCAATAGTGAACTTTGATGCTTGGATTAGAAGGTTGATGATTAATACCATTATAGATGAGCACAGGAAAAATAACAACTATAAATCGGTAATTCAGTTGAGTCATTTTGAAAAAGAATATGAAGATGGAATGGAAGGAGTGGATTGGAATGAAGCTGAAGACAATTTGAATGTTGAAGAATTATTGACCTTAATACATGAATTGCCAGTAGCAGAATCTGAGGTGTTCAATTTGTATGCGATTGATGGCTACAAGCATCTTGAAATTGCCAATATGTTAAAAATACCGGTTGGAACTTCAAAGTGGTTATTGTCGCAGGCAAGATTAAAATTAAAAACACAGGTGGAATTATTAATGAGTGATAAAATTGTTTTAAAATGAATAATGACAAAAATAGATTAGATAAGTTATTCAAAGAAAAACTTCAGTCTAAAAAGTTTGAAGCGAATGATGCTGACTGGAATTCAATGGAAGATCTGTTGAATAAAAGAAGAAGAACAGGCTTTCTGGGTTGGTTGAATAATAATAAATACGTTCTAGTTGTTGGGTTGCTAGCTTTATTTACAGCAGCAACAATTTTTGTAATCACTGGCGATGAAAAAAATGAGATAGCTCAAGCGGAAAATGTGACTGCTGAAAAAACCCGAATAATTAAAAATGAAAATGTAGAGAATTCTACTCATAACAGCAGTGCCGAAAAGGAAAATCAAGTAAGTGATATCTCCTCTGTGATTTCTGGTGATAGAGAAGTTGAAGAATCTTCAACTACAAAGTCCGTTGTTGAACTTAACCATAGTCAAAAGGATGTTAAAAGAAGTACAGAGAGTACTGCAAATGTAAATTCACCTTCTCAACCTCCAAGCGCTAAGGTTATTGACAACACGAATAGTGTTACAAAGAAAAAAACAACTAATGAATTAGAAAAACCATTCGCATCATCCAATCAACGGATTTCTAATGAAGAAGAAATGGCTAAGGACAATAGCACTGAAAAAAATGCTGTTCAGAATCAATTCAAGAATGAATTAGAATCGGATGATGATAATGTAGTAGAAAGCTCAAATAATTCCGTACAAGGAACAAATGATTTTGAGGCAGCTAATGCTGAAAAGGAATCGGATAAAGATATTTCTAAAGGTCAGTCAGTATCAAACAGTCCTGAAATAAAGCAAGAGAGCGCAGACAAAGCTGTTTTTACTGAGTCAGTTGGTGATGTAGTTGTTCAAGATACCTCTAAGAAGGCAGTAACTAGCATTCCTTCTGAATCTGCAACGGAAAATAATATAGTTCCAAACAATGCAGAAGTAAATAGTTCGTCTGGAAATAGAATTGCTCAGGAAAGCAATCCTGTTGTTGATCAAAATAAGTCTTCAGCTGAACCTATAATTGAAGCTAAACCAATTATTCCTGATACGACAGTCGAAATCTATCGGGATGACAGTTTAATGCAAAAAAAATCAAATCGTAAGATATATTTAGGATTAAATGCGTCTTCAGCTTTCGTTTCTAAAAAATTAGATGCTACGCATCCATTGAGCAATGAGTATTTGAATAGAAGAGAAAACGAAGAAAGTAATACCGTTGATTTTCATGGTGGCTTGAGTGCAACCGTTCAGTTTAATCAATTGATGGTTAGCACCGGATTTGACTATTCTACCTACAGTGAAAAAGTAGAGTATGAGCCAACATCAAAATTTATTATAATTGATTCGACTTATGTTTTAGATTCTATGCCTTCAGGAGGAGGAAATAACTTTGATACTATTTGGTCAGTTAGCATTAATACTATTGATAGTTTAAATTATTCTATTTCATCAAAAAACAGAAAGACTAAATGGACGTATGTAGAAATTCCATTGATGGTTTGGTATCGCATGGAAAAGAACAAAGTATTAATTGATGGTGGAGTGGGAGGTTCATATGGTATTTTGCAAAAGGTAGATGCTGATTATTTAAATACAGAACTTACTAATTTAGAAAATGTAGATGCAGAAAGTAATTATAAGGACCTTGTATTTAATGCCATGCTTGCTACACGGGTACATTATAAAATTGACGAAAATTGGTTAATTGGATTAGATTTCAGATACAAGCAAAATATTTCATCCATATTTAAGAGTGATTATCCGGTTGAGCAAAAATATAGCTCGTTTAACACCGGACTGTCAATCATGTATCTTATCAAATCAAAATGATTTAGGATTGATTAATTGAAATTAGTCTTCTGTCAGTGCATCATACTCTTTTCTTTTATTTTTGAACCACTCTTGCATAGCTTCGGGCTTTTGCATTAATTCTTGCATTGCACCCATTGCTTTTAAATGTGCTTCATCTTTAGCTTGTATCATTTCCATAGCATGAATTTTACTCAATTCTGCCATTTGTTCAAAGGAGTTTGCACTGAATGTTTTATCGCAAGCTCCACCGAGTTGTTTACAGGTCATTGATTTCATAATGTCAATTTTTATTTAGTTTATTTTTAGCAATAAGATCTTTATCACACCAATACCAAATGGCATCTTCACTTCCAGTTTCATAGGGGGCAATCTTGTTAAATTCCATCCCAACTTTTTCCATCACTTGAATAGATGCTTTGTTTTCTTTCATTGCAATGGCAATAATCTTTTTTAATTTGAGTGCATCAAATGCATAGGTCAAAATTGCTTCAGATGCTTCGGTTGCAATTCCTAATCCCCAATACTCCGGCAAAAACCGATAACCAAGATCAATTTCATCAAATTCAGGTAAATATGCCAAGCCAGCCCAGCCAACAAATTTATTACCATCCTTTAATATGGTGGCCCACCTGCCAAATCCATACTTCCTATAATTTATTATTCTACCTTCTATTGCCTTTTCAATATCTTCTATAGATTCTACCACAGGTTCACCCGTGTATTTTTGTACCTCCGGATTAGAATCAAGATTAAACATATCCTCCGTATCATCCAGCGTTATTTCCCTTAGAATTAATCGTTCTGTTTCTATTAGTGCTTTCACGTTATTGCTTTTTGCTTGTCTATATACGTATTTCCAATATACTAATCTTACTTGCTTACTTCCCAAATAAACTGTCAATCAGTTGAATAAAGATGAATATGCGTTCATGTTTAACTCATTTCTCGCTCTTTTTGACATAACATATTTCGTATCTTTACGTATATATAAGAGCATGAAAAAGTTTGCCGCTATATTATTAACTAGTTTCTATTTGCTTGCCACTGTAGGTTTTGCATTTAGTGTGCATTTTTGCGATGGCAAAGTAGATGCCATCAATGTATATGCGAATAATAGTGACTGCTGTTGTGGTGATAAAGACATGGCTGAATGCTGTGACGATGAGCAGTTTTTCTTTCAGCTGGATACCGATCAAAAAACAAGTCAAACATTTAGAATTAACACAGAAGAAATAGTTCAATTTATTTCTAATTCTGTTGTTTCAAATTACGAGGTTCATTCAAATGAACAAATCATATTTCCTGATGTTGTAGAACATCCTATTCCCAATGAGCAACACATCTGGTTGCTCAATTGCTCTCTTACGTATTACGGTTAATACCATTGAATCTATTATTTAGGCTTTTATCTGATTTGATAAGGCCTGTTTTTGTTGTTCAATAGTTTAATAATTAATCAAAATGAAAAATATAATAAAATCAATAAGTATTATAACGTTGTTGCTTGTAGGTACAAGTGCAATGGCACAAGAAAAGAAACAAAAGAAAATTCAAACGGCAGAGTTTGAGGTTAGCGGTTTATGCAATATGTGTAAAAAGCGCATTGAAGAAGCAGCGCTGATTAAAGGAGTGCGTTTGGCTGAATGGGATAAGTTCAATCAAGAGATTAAAGTTATCTACAGTACCAAGCAAACGGATTTAGAAAAAATTAAAATGTCTATTTCAGCAGTCGGTTACGATACAGATAGTGTAAAGGGTGATGATGAAGCGTATGCTAAATTACCCGAGTGTTGCAAATATAGAGGAGAGCTGGAGGTTCATTAATAGTTATGAAGAAGATAAAATCAATCATACTCATTTTACTCTTGCCCCTTGTGCTTTATTCTCAGAATAATAGTATAACCGGCCAGGTAACTTCTGTTGAGAAGGGTACTCCTGTTGAATTGGTGGGTGTTAACATATATTGGCAAGGTACTAGTATAGGAGCTGTAAGTGATATTAATGGAAACTTTGAAATAGTTAGAGTAAGTGAAAGCACATCTTTGGTGTTTAGTTATATCGGTTATCAGAAAGATACCATAGAAACCACCGGACTCAAAATTGTAAACGTTGAGTTGAAACAATCGTTGCTATTGGATGGAGTAGACATTACCGAAAGAAAGCAAGCTACGCAAATTTCTTTGCTGAATCCACTAAAGGTGGAAACGATGAATGAAAAGGAATTGCAGAAGGCAGCTTGCTGCAACATTAGCGAGAGCTTTGAAACAAATCCAAGTGTTGACGTTTCATTTACTGATGCTGTAACAGGTACACGTCAAATTCAAATGCTTGGTTTGGCAGGACCGTATTCTCAAATTACCCGAGAAAATATTCCAAGTGTAAGAGGTTTATCATCCTTATATGGATTGGTTTACATTCCGGGTGCTTGGGTAGAAAGTATTCAATTGAATAAAGGTACCGGTTCGGTATTGAACGGATTTGAAAGCATAGCCGGACAAATTAATGTAGAGTTGCATAAGCCTGAAGACACAGATAAGCTTTACTTAAATGCATTTTTAAATCAAGAAGGCAGAACTGAACTGAATGCAATTTATGCACCTACTTTAAAGGGTGAAAAATGGAGCACTGCATTGTTTTTACATGGAAATCAAATTTCTAACCGAACAGACCATAATGATGATGGCTTTTTGGATGTTCCGTTAAGTAAACATTTAATTGGACTGAATCGTTGGAAGTACGTTGGTGATAATGGAATTCGAATGCAATTAGGTATTAAGGGAACCTATGTTGATAATGTAGGCGGACAAAAGGACTTTGACCCGGATGATGATGCATTTTCTGCAAGCATTTGGGGAATGCATGTAAACCAGCAACGATTTGAAGCTTGGTCAAAAATTGGAAAAGTGTTTGATGGCATGTCATGGAAATCTATGGGTTTGCAATTAACTGCCATTTCGCATGAGCATGAAAGTTTTTTCGGTGCCAGGGAATATGATGCTGAACAGCAATCGTTTTATTCCAATTATGTATATCAGAGTATTATTGGAAATACCAATCATCAATTTAAAACCGGTGCAAGCTTTCAGTATGACAAGTACAAGGAAGTATTGAGTACAGAAATATTTAACAGAGAAGAGATGGTACCGGGAGCCTATTTTGAATATACCAATTTGGTTTCAGAAAATTTTACTGCAGTTGCAGGTTTGCGTGCAGATTATCATAATAATTATGGAGAGTTTTTTACTCCCCGCTTGCATTTGCGGTATGCTATTAACGATGGCTTGGTTGCCAGAGCCAGTGCAGGTAAGGGGCAGCGCACCGCCAACATTATTGCAGATAATATGGGTTTACTGGCCAGTTCCAGAGTAATTAACGTTATGGGTGAAAACAATGACAATCCTTATGGCTTAGATGCTGAACGTGCATGGAACTATGGTTTTAATTTGGTTCAGTGTTTTAAGATTAATGGTAAAGAAGGAACTGTAAGTGCAGATTTTTATCGAACGGACTTCATTAATCAGATTATAATTGACACAGATAGAAGTGCTGATTCGGTTTTTGTTTACAATTTGGATGGAGAGTCATATTCAAACAGTATTCAACTGCAAGTTAATTATGAAATAGTGAAACGTTTGGATGTTAGACTGGCTTATAGATGGTTTGATGTGCAGACAACCTATAACGGTGATTTAAAAAGTAAGCCTTTGTTAGCAACGCATAGGGCATTTGCAAATTTGGCTTATGAAACACCAAATGATTGGAAGTTTGATTATACCATTAACTGGAGGGGAAGCCAAAGAGTTCCGACTACAGCGGGTAATAACATTCAAAACTATAGACCAAACAAATCACCTGATTATATTTTAATGAATACTCAGGTAACGAAATCATGGTTGGGGAATTTTGATGTGTACGTTGGAGTAGAGAATATCTTAGATTATACTCAAGATGATCCGATTATAGCAAGTGATGAACCTTTTGGTTCTGATTTTGATGCTTCTTCTATATGGGGTCCCATATTTGGAAGAAACATGTATGTTGGATTACGGTATAAAATCAACTAATAAATAAATATTTGAAAATTTAGAAATGCCGGTTAATAGCCGGCATTTTTTTTAACCGGATTTTTTTACAAACTCTGTTAAGATGACAATTTGTTGGCCGTTAACTTTTCCTTCTATATGTCCAATATTATCTGAAACTAAAGAGATGTTTCTAACAGCTGTTCCGCGTTTGGCCGTAAAATTTGCTCCTTTTACATCCAGGTTTTTGATTAATGTAACTGTGTCACCGGATTGCAAAATATTTCCATTGCTGTCTTTGTGCTTTTCGGCACCCGTACCATCTTCACCATCTCCATCTGCTTTTGCCCATTTCAATGTGTCATCATCCAGGTAAAGATTTTCTAATAAATCTGCCGGCCATCCTTCACTTCGTAAGCGGTTTAACATACGCCAAGCCATTACTTGTACAGCCGGTACTTCACTCCACATGCATTCATTTAAACTACGCCAGTGGTTGGCATTTACTTTATCTGCGTTATCCATTTGCTCAATACAATTGGCACAAGCAAAAATGCTTTTATCTACGGTACGTTCAGCTACAGGAGGCACGCTATAAATGTTTAGGTTATCATTTGAATTGCAAAGTTCACAACCGTTTCCGCTCCGTTCTTTTAAAGATTTTTCAACACTCATATTATTTGTTCTGTTTCAATAAATTAATTTGCTCCGTTGCAAATTGCTTGGCCTGTTCATCCCCGTATTTATGCGTTTTTTCATAATAGGAAATAGAAGAGTCAATATCTCCTTTCAATTTGTATGCATGGGCAATGTTGCTTAGTACAATGTAGTCTGTAGGTTCAATTTTTTCTGCTTTCAGCAGTGCTTTCAATGCTTTATCAATTTCCCCCGTTAGCATATAACTAATAGATAAGTTGGACAAGCTCTTTGTATTGTCAGGATGATATTCTAAAACCTTTAATGCTATTTTTTGCATGAGCACTATTGATTTATCATCATTATTGTTATACAGCATAACACAGTAATCTTGAACACTGGCAAGCAAAAACTCAGCAGGTTCTTCCAAAGGCTCATTATTGGTCCATGTCCATTTTACATTATTCTGTTCTGAATAATCGATGGTGTTAATGATTGTTCTGGTGAAATCTTCCCAGTAATCCATTTTTGAATAAACATGCGCTTTTCCAAATCGCATATCTAAGCGACTCGGATATTTTTTTATGCCAATATTGATATATTCAAAACCTTTATTGATGTACTCATCTGTGTACACTATTTTATTGTTTATGTAGCCCTTTACATTGCCTAGTGAATCTACAATTTCTAAACTTTCATTAGAGCTGGGTTCATCCTCAATGGCCATTATTTCTTTAGTGGCCAAATTAAAATAGTAATTGAAATAAGAAGTGTACAATTCAGCATCATCCGGGTTTTGTTTTTCCCATTCTATTAGTACATTGAATTGTGCGGTTGTATCGTTAGCAGAATAGTGCTTTTTAAACTCCTTTTGAAAGTTCTGTGCAGTACAACTTATCGATAGTCCTACAAAAAATATAGTATATATTAATTTCATTATCTAATTAAGGTAACGTATCCTTTTCTGTTTTCAAATTTTGCAAATTCATCTTGGTATGAAAGAATATAAATGTAGGTACCAGAAGGAACAGGATCATTATCATGCGTGCCATCCCAGGCCTCCCAATGATTTTCTGTTTCAAAAATCAGCATTCCCCATCTATTGAATATTTGAAATTTGTATTCCAAAAAATCACAAGCGTGTATAGGCTTAAAATACTCATTCAGATTATCTGCATTAGGTGTAAATGCATTAGGAATAAAAACCGAACAAGTGCAATCTTCATACTCAATATGTATAGTTGATGAGTCGGTACCACAATTATTGAATGCAGTAACTGAATATGTGCCCTCACTATTAACGAGCAATGAGGAATTTGTGCTTCCATCACTCCACAGATAGTCACTTGTTGCGGTGTTGGTTTGAAGCAACAAATTTTCCATTTCACATAATGTGGTATCGCTGCCTAAATTCACAATAGGCGCTTCAGTAAATTGCACATTTATGGAGTCAGTATTATAACACCCATTGACAGTTATTTCTACATGATAATTGCCCGGCTGCATGACTGCTTGCGTTGGATTAGTTGAATTGTTTTGCCAGAGATAAGAAGCACCCGCAGTTGTTGCATTTAATAACAAGGTATCCCCGGTGCACATAATCGTGTCACTTCCCAAATCAATTACAGGACCCGGAATTAAATCTACTTGTATGGTATCACGCACGGTTCCACAGATATTGTTTACATCTACCCAATACTGTCCCGGGTTTGAAACTTGTATGCTTGCATTGGTTGAACCTGTATTCCATAAATAGGAACTAGCGGGATAAAATGCATCTAATGAAATTGTATTTCCTAAACACAAAGAAGTGTCTGCTCCAAATTGAAAAGAGGGCGGGGGATTAAAATTGACGGTTATTGAATCTCTTTCTGAGCAAGAGTTTACACTTACATCAACCCAATAGGTTCCGTTTTGTGTAATGTCTATATTGGAGTTGGTCGAACCATCACTCCATAAATAATTTGCATTAGGTATGGATAAATTAAATTGTAAGGTGTCTCCCTGGCAAAGTGTAGTATCTGCACCTAAGTTTGCTGAGACACCCAGGCCTTGTGTTACCGTTATGGTATCTCCAAAAATGCAAGCTCCTAAGCTTGCACTAATCCAATAGGTTCCCGGTTGTGTAACTGTAAGTGTGTTATTTGTAGATCCATTGCTCCAGGTATAAGAAATAATATTTGCCGGTACGCTAAGAATTAACGTATCTCCTGTGCATATAGTGGTATCATTACCTAAAAGAATATTTGATGGGGGCTGAAATAACGGAGTAATGGTTGTTCCAATAGTTATTCCGTTTAGACTACTTCCCGTGATAGTTGCTTGATTTGGAATGGTAATTCCGGAACCGGAACCATTCACATTCATGTCATAATATGCTACTAAACCTGTTTCATTTCCGGCTAATGGCACATTGTATCTTGCTAAGATATCAGCGCTGGATACATTGTAGTCCCATATCCTGACTTCATCCATTTGTCCATTGAAATGACCAAAAAAAGTACTGTTAAGTGCTTTGTAAACTCCTATTCTTAAAGGTTCAGAGCTGCTTTGGATTACCCCATAGTTTCCGTTAATTAATGTAGCACCTACTGGACTGCCGTCATAGTACAATGTTACCCCTATAGTTGTATGAACAACAGCAACATGTTGCCAAATATTTGTTTGGATGATTGCTTGATTTGATTCATATATTGCTGATCCATTTCCACAGCCATCTATATCCCAGCTCCATCTTAATTTTCCGTCTTTTACATTAAAATAATATGCATTCTGAACACCACCACACCACCATTTAGTAAGGATCATATTGTCACCATTAACCTTACATGGATTTATCCAGGCTTCTGCACTTATTGTAGTGGCTTGATTTAGGTTGCTGTTATGTGGAGCACTGATATAATCATTAGTTCCATCCATAAAAATAGCATTGCCAAACGGCTGACTATAACCAATGTGCGCATTTATTAATGTGAACAGCACAAAAGAAAAGAATATTAAAAATTTATCTGTTCGCTTCATAAAAATTCAATATAGTAAATCACTAAAACAAAAAACACAGCCTGGTTAGAGCTGTGTTTTTACTCCAATCAACGACTGGATTTATTCTTCGGCAACTACAACACCTAGTGCTTTTCCAAGCGCTTTATAATCGAATGATGCAGCAAATTTTACCATAGACTCAGGAGATTCAATTCTATCTCCTCTCATGGTTATAAGCGTGTTGCCTAAAGGCATTTGTAAAAAACCAAATGTTACTTCATTGCTATCATCAAACTTTAACATGGCATCTCTTTTGCCAACTTTTATAGCTTCACCAATGTGGCTAGCATCCTTATAATCATCAGGATTGGCTAAAAAAGTTTCTACCATATTTAATTGCGGAGAGTTTGGTGTTATGGTTACCATGATTACTTCACCTTTTTCATTGTGATAATTTCTGGTAACTGTAATTCCTGCACCCATTAATGAACCTAAGCTGGTCGTTTGATCTTCAGCGGTAGAAGACTCTAAATCATTAATGGTTTCAGGTAAGCTCTCTAATATTTGTGCACCTATAATATCATTTATTAAATTAATCGCTTCTTGCATTTCTGAAGCAGATTCACGGTACTTTCCTTTTTCAAGTAGTTCCTGAGATTTAAGAACGTGTTTGTTAATTTCTTCTTTTTCCTTGTCTTGATCTTGAGCAAAAGAAGAGAATGCCACACCTAATAAAAGAATGGCAGGGAGAATAAATTTTTTCATCATAATATGTATTGGGATTTCAATTTTTATAAGCATTGCAAATTTAAGGAATTAAGAAACACAAAGAAAGGGCTATTATGCCCTTCCTTTCATTGATTTTCAAACGTTTATAAACGGATTTTATTGCTTTGTGGCTTGATATTTCATGCCTAAGTGATGGAACACAAACGCAAATATATCAGCGCTTTCAGCAATTTTCATGCTGGTAGGTTTTCCGGCACCATGTCCGGCTTTAACATCAATTCGTATTAATACCGGTAAATCGCCTTCATGTTTATCTTGTAATTCAGAAATGAATTTAAATGAATGTGCAGGAACAACTCTGTCATCATGGTCTGCTGTAGTAACCATGGTTGCAGGATAGGAAACCCCTTTTTTAATATTATGTAAAGGAGAGTAGGCGTAAAGCGCTTTAAACTCGTCTTCATTATCACTGCTTCCGTAATCACCAGTCCAGGCCCAGCCAATGGTAAATTTATGAAAACGCAACATGTCCATTACACCTACGGCAGGTAAAGCAACTCTATACAAATCGGGTCTTTGTGTCATGCATGCACCTACCAATAATCCGCCATTAGATCGGCCACTGATTGCAAGTTTGCTGGAGTTGGTATATTTATTTGCAATTAAATATTCAGCACCCGCAATAAAATCATCGAACACGTTTTGCTTTTGCAATTTAGTACCCGCATCATGCCACTCTTTACCATATTCACCACCACCACGCATGTTTGCACTGGCATAAATTCCACCCTGTTCTAAAAAGATAATGTTCTCGGTTCTATAAGATGGTGTTATGCTAATATCAAAACCACCATAACCATATAGTAGAGTAGGGTTGTTGCCATCCAACTCAATTCCTTTTTTATGTGTGATGAACATTGGAATTTTAGTTCCATCCTTGCTTTTATAAAACACTTGCTTGGTTGTGTAATCATCAGGATTGTAAGCCAGTTCAGGTTTCAAATACTCTGAACTTACTTTGCTCGCTAAATCATACCTATATATTGCACTTGGTGAAGTAAACGAACGATGCGAAAAGAAAACTTCTGTATCTGTTTTGTTTGTTCTTCCTAAACCGGCAGTTCCAATTCCCGGAAGCTTCACATCATTTTCAAATTGCCCATCCTTATTAAATACTTTAATTCTAGAGCTTGCATCTTTTAAATAAACAGTAACAAATTTTCCGCCAACCATTCTAACGCTCTGCAATAAATCATCAGATTCAGCTATTACATCTTTCCAGTTTTCTTTTTTCGGATTGGCAAAATCAATTTTAATAATTCTATTTTTCGATGCACCATTGTTGGTTGAAAAATAAAGGTCGTTACCAACATTCCCAATAAAATTAAAATCAGAATCAAAACCACTTACAATACGAACAAGTTCATCAGAAGGAGAATTCAGGTCTCTTATTTGTACATCATTACCACTAGTAGATTCACCACCACTAATAATTAAAAAGCGTTCATCATCACTTACCGAGGCGCCAAAGTATCTTTTAGGATGTTCTTTGTCTTCATAAATTAATCTGTCATTTGCCTGGTCATCACCCACTTTGTGATAGTAGATCTGCATGCTTTCATTTTCAGCACTTAATTTAGTTCCTTCAGCAGGTTCAGGATATTTATTATAATAAAAGCCATTGCCTTCCCAAGCCATACCGGAAAACTTAATCCATTTTAAATGGTCTTTCAGCAAAGTGTTTGTTTCAATGTCTTTTATAAAATATTCATTCCAATCTGATCCTCCTTTAGAAATTCCATAACCCATGAACTTGCCATCATTTGAAACACTAATGCTCGTTAATGAAATGGTTCCATCATCAGAGAATTTATTCGGGTCTATAAATACCTTGGCATCTTCGCTTAAGGACTTGCTATAGTACAATACGCTTTGGTTTTGTACACCGTTATTTAAAAAGTAGAAGTAATGATCACCATCTTTCCAAGGAGTGCCGTACTTTGGGTAGTTCCAAATCTGCGTCAATCTTTCTGCGATTGCACTTCTGTCCTCCAGTTGATTTAAATAACCAAAAGTTAATTTATTCTGTTCTGTTACCCATGCTGCTGTTTCATCAGATTGGTCATCTTCTAACCATCGGTATGGATCTTGAACTTCAACACCAAAGTAATCATCAACCTGATCAGTTTTTGTTGTACTTGGATATTCTAAATTTTGCGATTGTGCAGTTGGTAATGCAATTGCATACATTAATATTAATGCAGCAATCAGTTTTAAATTTCTTATCATTTGTTACGTTTTTTGAATATAAAATTGCATAAATAAAGCCTTATCTTAGGCAAAAATATAATTCATGAATAAGTTCATTTTAGCCCTAGTCATAGCTGTTACAACGTCATCATGTGATATGATAACGAAGGATAAAGATAAAGATTCTTCCTTTCATGAATATAAGGAGCAATTTATAGAGAAATTATGGGAATTAGAGCCATCTTGGGCACTTTCTGTTGGTTACCATAAGTATGACACCTTATTGCAAATTCCAAATGCAGAATTGAGAGAATGGAAGCGCTCACAATATGCTATGCAAGGTATGGCCATCAACTATTTTAAGCCTGAAGAATTGAATGATGTAAATCGAACTGATTTCGGGTTGATAAAAGATTTTGTTGAGTCTCAAAAATTTTATCATGAACAGTTTAAAAGTTATGAATGGAATCCCTCCAATTATAATGTAGGAGGTTCCTTTGCTAAAATAGC
>JABDLV010000023.1 GCA_013001815.1 Bacteroidia bacterium | reverse complement strand
AATATTGAATAAGGATTTTTGATGTATTTTCTTAAACAAGGGCCCAACTCCACAACCCATAACCACTGTTTGCTTTCCTAACTTTTTGGCTTTTTTAAAAGCATATTCAACCATAAACAAAGGATGGATATGCATCAATGGTCCACCGCCCATTATTAATAAATCTGAATCTTTTAGAGCATCATCTAACTCATTAATTTTTTTAGAATTAAACAATTCAATGGGAATGTTCATCCCGGTAAATTCCGTGTAAAGTTCAGCATCCTCACTTAAGGTTCTTTCAGAAAAAAAGGGAAACAGACTTCCTAGTTTAATTTCAATGTCTGAATATGAATTTTTCAAAGATTGCAATATGCCGGCTAGAATGGCTCTATCACCTATTGTCTCTGTACCGTACCACCCAATAATTGTAATCTTCATGTAATGCTGCTAATGGATTGGAGTAAACCTACATAATTTTTTGAATAAGAAATTGAAAATTCTATTCAAAATATTATCAATATGATTAATTCTTTGTTAATTAGTAGCACCCAAAAGTTATGGACAAATACAAAACTATATTCTTTGATTCTTTCTCTAATTATTGGAATTACTTAATTGCTGAAATAAGCAATCCGGGATGGCACAATTATTTTTATTGGCTAATTGGTTTGTCTCTTTTAGCATGGGCTTTGGAAGCAATTGCACCATGGCGTAAAAACCAAAGTATTATTAGAAGAGATTTTTGGCTGGACGCCTTTTACATGTTTTTTAATTTCTTCTTATTCTCTTTAGTTGGATACAATGCTATATCTAATATTGGAGTTGAGGCATTCAATGATTTTCTAGCCATTTTTGGAATTAAGAATTTGGTTGCTATACAGATTGGGACTTGGCCGAAATGGACTCAACTATTGCTCATGTTTATTCTGGCGGATTTCATTCAATGGAATGTGCATCGGCTTTTACATAGAGTGCCTTTTTTGTGGCAGTTTCATAAAGTACATCATTCGGTTAAACAAATGGGCTTTGCTGCACATTTACGTTTTCATTGGATGGAGACCATCGTTTATAAGAGCATTCAATATATCCCATTAGCGATGATTGGATTTGGGATCAAAGATTTTTTCATCATTCACATAATTGCAATTGGTATAGGGCATTTAAACCATGCAAATGTGGGCTGGGATTATGGTCCACTTAAATACGTATTGAACAATCCAAAAATGCACATATGGCATCATGCAAAAGAACTACCAAGTGGGAGTTATGGGGTTAATTTTGGGCTGTCTTTGAGTATTTGGGATTATCTTTTTAAAACGGACTATATTCCAAATGATGGTAGAGACATAGAATTGGGGTTTGCAAAAGATGAAGAGTTTCCACAGGATTTTGTACATCAGATTTCTTACCCCTTTAGTCATTTAAAAGAAGACTAGATCCAATACCTGATGTAGATCATAGCATTAAACATGCATTTTAGCTGATATTTGCAGCACGAATCTGAAAAGATTTAACGTTCTCAAAAAAAATTAGTTATTCGAAAAAAAGAAAAGCTCCTCTAAGTTAGGAGCTTTTTTTATTGGTCGGGGCAAGTGGATTCGAACCACCGATCTCGCGCCCCCCAGACGCGCACTTTAACCGGACTAAGCTATGCCCCGTAAATTCTGTTGGCAAAAATAACAATTCTTAAGATTCAATAAGGTTATCTAATCTGGAATAAAAAAGGCAAAGCACCACTATAATTAGTATTCCTTCGAGTGGCATTACAACATGATACTTTACATATGGACCGGGCGGAATAGACCAAAAACCTTCAGGCACTACCTTTACCAATGCAAATGTTGATTCATTGGAGACCGGATACATAGATAAAATATTGAAACCAAATAATGCCAGAACTACAAGAGCCATTAAGCACAAAAAATAAAAAGTGAAAGACCTAAAAAATGTTTTATTCGACTTTAACAATTTGCTCAACAGTGTAGCTAGCACTAATACACCAATAGCCGCTCCAATTAAATTTATTATCACATCATTCCAATCAAAATAATCAGTTCTATTAGGAGCTAAATAAAAATATTGATATACCTCATCTAAAGCCCCGGCTATTGTTGCAAATACAATGGTTTGTGTAAAGTTTTTTATTAAGGGGTAGATCAATATGGCAAAAATGGCATACTGAATAAAATGAATGCTCTCTACATTCATCACAAATAGCACATTAATGCAAAGTACCACGAAAAGTACTGTAGCCGAGTAATAGAATATTAGAACCTTTTTGTTTTTATGTGCAAATAATTTCTTGGAAAGAATTATTAATAATAGCACAAAAACCGTAGTGGCATTTAATAGTGTTATCAGATTATAATTTTCCCTGCTGGTACCTTCAAATATTTTGGCAATTACCACGCCCACTTTTTCATGCGGCAAGACAACCATCAGATAATAAACAATCAAAGTGGCCAAATTAATTAACCAATTATTTTGCAAATAATTAACTAGTCTCTGCATCAAATATTAATTGGAAGTAATTCGTATTGCATCAACCAACCTATCCAAATTATTGTAAGAAGTAAAAATATTTGGAGATACTCTTAAAAAACCTACTTCGCCTTTGTAACCGGTAGCTTTTAAATGAAGTTTAAACTCCTTTTCAAATTGATTCAATATTGCCCCAGCCGATTTACCTATGATTTGAAACGAAGCAATGGCACATGATTTATCTTGACTTGTATTTGAATGTAACTGTACATTCTTTAAGTTTTTTACTTTGTCAGTCCAATATTTTTTTAAAGCATGTAAATGCTCTTGCTTTGCTGTTAAACCTGTAATCTCAAGAAATTCAAGTGCAGGTCCAATTCCTAATTCATGTGCAAATGAACGAGTACCTATATATTCAAATTTAACCATATTGTCATTCTGCTTTTTATCTGAAGGAGACAGAGGAAAAATTTTTGGGATTTTACTTTTTGCTACATATAGCAATCCGGTGCCGTGCGGAGCGTTCAACCACTTATGCAAACTAGTTGCATAATAATCACAACCAAACTCACTAATTGTGTGTTCTACATGTGCAAATGAGTGGGCGGCATCAACCAAAACTTCTACTCCATTAGCATGTGCCATGTCACAGATTTTTGAAATAGGTAAAATATGACCTTCCCTGTGCGTCATGTGAGTTAAGAGTATAAGTTTTGTCTTATCTGTTATGGCATTTTTATACGCTTCAACAATTTCTTCATTGCTATTCTGCATTAAATCTAGCTGAACTTCAACTTTCTGTATTCCTTCTCGTTCAACTCTTTGGTTAATTGAATAAATCGGATACGGATAATCTACATTAGAGCAAATCACTTCATCATCTTTTTTTAATGGCAAACCCATTAACACATTATTCAATCCTTCAGTGGTATTTCTAACAAATGCTAATTCTTCTTTGGTTACTCCAAGCATACTAGCTATTCGTTCCTTGGTCCTGCTTCTTTCATTCTCCCACATATCTAATGCTTCATAAGGCGGCATGGCATTCATGGTTTTAATTAATTCCATTAGTTCCTTTTGCACAGCTATAGGCATGGTACCTGAACTACCACTATTAAATTGAACTATCTCATTGCTGGAAATAGGAAATTGTTCACGAATTTCATTCCAATCTAATTTTCCGCCATTTAATTCATTCATTGATTTTCCCTTGCATGATGGGACTAACAAAGCCCCGGCAGAAAGAAGGGATAATTGTATAAGAAAGGTACGTCTGGTATTATCTTTCAATTTGAATAATCATTTATGAGAGTAGCCTAAAACCAAATTTAAGCAATAAGTATTACCCTAAAAATTTAATGACTTAATAAGTAAATGTATTTATTAAATTTGCCATTCAAAATGCAGAAATAATATTATGAGCGATAAACCAGAACACGCAAAGTGCTTAATTATAGGAAGTGGACCAGCCGGATATACTGCGGCTATATATGCAGCAAGGGCAGATATGAAACCCGTTTTATATCAAGGTTTGCAGCCGGGTGGACAATTAACCATTACTACAGATGTTGAAAATTATCCCGGTTACCCAAATGGTACAGAGGGCCCTAAAATGATGGAAGATTTTCAAAAACAAGCAGAACGTTTTGATACAGATGTGCGTTGGGGAATGATTACTTCCGTTGATTTTTCGAGCCTGCCACATAAGGTAGTAATAGATGAAAAAACAGAAATGACTGCTGATTCAATTATTATTTCAACCGGAGCATCAGCTAAGTGGTTAGGTTTAGAAAGTGAACAAAGGCTAAATGGTTTTGGTGTAAGTGCATGTGCTGTTTGCGATGGTTTCTTTTTTAAAGGACAAGAAGTAGCTGTTGTAGGTGCCGGAGATACTGCTGCAGAAGAAGCTACTTACCTGGCGAAGCTATGCAAAAAAGTAACCATGATAGTGCGAAGAGATGAAATGCGTGCCAGTAAAGCCATGCAACATCGCGTTGAAAGAACAGAGAATATTGAAGTACTTTGGAATACTGAAACAGTTGAAGTGCTGGGTGAGAAAACTGTTGAAGGAGTAAAAGTAAAAAACAACAAAACCAACGAAGAAAAAACCGTACCTGTAACAGGATTTTTTGTTGCCATTGGACATAAACCAAATACAGATATTTTTAAAGATTATTTAGAAATGGATGAAACGGGTTACATTATAACAAAACCAGGATCATCGAACACAAATGTAGAAGGTGTATTTGCATCCGGTGATGCAGCTGATAAAATTTATAGACAAGCTGTTACTGCTGCAGGTACCGGTTGTATGGCTGCTTTAGATGCAGAAAGATATTTGGGAGCTAAAGGAATACATTAAAAATAAAGGGCATGGATTTTAACATTGCCCTTTTCATCTACTTCTAGCGTAGGCATAGGAATTTTTACAAATTCAAAAACATCAAATACGGTTTTTAATACTTTAGAGTTCGTTTCAATTTTTGTGAGAGAAATATCTGGAGCAAAAAAATACTTTCTATACCTGTTAAACTCCGGCAAATTCAATTCTTGAATAACAGGATCATTTTCTTTTGCTGTTATCATTCCTTCAGCACCATATCCTACAGAAAGATTTAACCATTCCGGGATTTTAGTTTCTTCGAATCCAAATGACTTAATATTTGCCGAAAGCCAAATTGTTTGACCATTATAATCTTTAATTAGTTTTTCTACCTGAGACTGACCAAGTAATGATGGCCTGTACTTAGGATATTTTGTATTGTGAAATGAATATTTAAATGTCATTCTTTGCTCTTCCCAAAGCAATTCTTGACCAAGAAAAAAACCGGTACCAGCCGTGTTAGACAATACATCACCAACAGAAAAGCCCCATTCGGTACTAAACCCGTCAAATACCTCAATGCTGGTTTGATATAATGTAGATACCCCCGCACCATACCATGCAGCTTTCCTATCCGATAATCCTGTCCAAACAAATACTTTTTGGCCCCACTTACTTAATTGGTATGATGTTCCAACATGACCAATTTTATCCATCTGCAACCATTCGCTATTATCATTAAACGAATGAAATGCGGTGGTTTCAAAATCTTTATACCACAACTCATAAAAACCTGCCATAGATGCAACGTATACAACACTTCCACCAATTAGCAC
>JABDLV010000255.1 GCA_013001815.1 Bacteroidia bacterium | reverse complement strand
AATGATTGGTTTATGCCAATTGCAACATGGTGGGAAGGTTTGGTGTTTACTTCCATTCCTTTGGGAGATTTAAATGTGCCCATTGTTGTAATTCTTTTGGTGGTTGGCGCATCATTTTTCACCATATTTTTTGGGTTCCCAAATCTTACAAAATTTGGTTTGGCCATTAATACGGTAAGAGGTAAGTATGATTCATTGGATCATCATAGTGCAACAGACGAACCATCTGACCAGGCAGGATTAAGTGTTGATGGTGATATCATAGGAACAATAAAGGATGAAAGCAAAATTGGCGAAGTATCACACTTTCAGGCTTTAGCTACTGCCGTTTCCGGTACCGTAGGGTTAGGAAACATTGCTGGTGTAGCTGTTGCTATAGCAATGGGAGGACCTGGGGCAACGTTTTGGATGATTGTTTGTGGCTTTATTGGCATGGCATCAAAATTTACTGAGTGTACGCTTGGTGTTACATATAGAGATATTGGTGAGGATGGAACAGTGTACGGTGGACCCATGTATTATTTGAAGAAAGGTTTGGCGGCAATTGGAATGAAAGGATTTGGTAATGTATTGGCTTATTTGTTTGCAATTTTATGTGTTGGCGCATCATTTGGCGGTGGTAATGCATTTCAATCTAATCAGGCAACAGTTCAGTTAACATCATTATTAGGATTAAGTGGTGGCTCTATTGGTTTTATAATTGGAATAATACTTTCGGTTTTAGTTGGTATTGTAATTATAGGTGGAATAAAACGTATTGCAAAAATCACAGAAAAAATAGTGCCATTTATGGCGGGTATTTATGTGCTAGCTGCGTTAATAATAATTTTTGCAAATATTTCTTATTTAGATGATGCAATTGGACTAATCATCTCTGGTGCATTTACACCAATGGCAGGTTTAGGTGGTTTTATAGGAGTATTAATTGTTGGATTCCAAAGAGCGGCATTTTCGAATGAAGCTGGTGCAGGTTCTGCGGCAATTGCTCACTCGGCAGTAAGAACAAAATATCCTGCCAGTGAAGGTGTGGTTGCACTACTAGAGCCGTTTATAGATACCATTGTTATTTGTACCATGACAGCACTAGTAATAATCTTTTTTAATATTGATGGAAGCAATGTTCAAAGTGTATTTGAATATGGTGTTGCCGGTGATGGTGGTAGCAGTGTACGAATAACAGAAACAGGTGCCTCTGTAGGAGGAGTAGATTTAACTTCAATGGCATTTGATTCAGTTATACCCGGTTTTTCATACATACTGACAATAGCAATTGTGTTGTTTGCCTTTAGTACAATGATTTCATGGTCCTATTACGGATTGCAATCTTGGAAATTTTTGTTTGGAAGAGGAAAAACTGCAGATATGGTTTACAAGGTTCTATTTCTTGTATTCATAGTAATTGGTGCAGCCGCCACTTTAGATGCGGTGATCAAGTTCTCCGATGCAATGATACTTGCACTGGTATTTCCAAACATGATAGGTTTGTTCTTTTTAGCTCCATATGTGAAAAAAGAAATGAAGAAATATATGGATGCGATAAGAGGAATGAAAAAATAGTTAGACTAATAAATCTGTAGCTGAGAAGTTTCTTCAGCTTCAGGTGCAGGACAGCCATGGTATTCTCTCACGCCTGAAACTTTGGGGCATGCATCTTCTGAGTCTTGTATGCCATCATCATCCGTATCCGGACAACCGCCAAATTCGGCTAATCCGTAGTATTTAGGGCATTTATCTTCGTTGTTGGCTATGCCATCAAAATCTTTGTCCTTTTTTGGTCGGCCAATTACTATGTTAATACCCGTTCTAACTGAAATTGAGTGAGCATCAGTAGGCTTAAATACTGACATTATATTGTCAGATGTTAAGTGCCATTGCACAGGTCCCATTTGCACAGAAAAACCTGCTCCAAAATTATTCATTTGATTATTGAAGTATGACCATGCTGCTGATGCTGTTAATACATTGCTAACTTTTGCATTTACTGCAACACTGCCGGCTGGTTTGTATAGATCACCAACTTTTTCTAATTGACCAAGAGCGTTCACTGAAAAATTATTGTTTAATTGATAATTAGCTCCTAAGTAAACTTTAGGGTTTAGCATAGTGGTGTAATTTTGATGAATCGTGTCTAATTCAAATGCAGCACTTAATGAATCAACTAAATCTTCACTCAATTGTTCTAGTGTCCCATCTCCATTAATGTATTCATCTATATCAATTCCGGAAAATGTAAAGGTTGCATTATCACTTTGTGTAGTATAGCTTGAGTTGTCTGCTTTCCAGGATATATAACCTAAATCAATAACGCTTAAATTGAATAACCACTTGCTATTAAATTTATAAGATGCACCAAAATCTGCAGCAAAACCTTGGTTTCCTTTTCCTATAGCATATTCTACAGGATCAATATTTTCAAAACTGTCATCATTCAATCCTGATGTATGAATTATTACATCGCTTGTGGCAGTTAAAGAGAAGTCATCTTCATCTGTATAAATGGAAACATCAGCTTTTTCGGTATGAATGTTTTCCATTCCGTATAAATACTTGGCTTTAATTCCACCTTTTAACTTTGGTGAAAGTTCTCGCATCCAGGTTATGCCATACTCTCTGTAATGGATTAAGTTGGTATTGATTCCCACGTTGGCTTCTTCACCCAAAAACTGAGCATTTCCATTCCAGGCAAAATCAATCAAATCTTTTGGTATGGTCATATCAAACTCCACTTTTTCCGTTGCATTAATTGTGAAGTAATTTCTTTTTATTCTGAATCCAATATTTAATAAATCAGTATGAAACTTTGTTTGAATAGAAGAATTGTCCTTCCAATTGGCAATTAAATAATCAACATCTAGGTGTAAAGAGTCATCCGCTCCTTTTCTAATAATATCTGAGTAGGCAAAACCACCATTTGCATAACCAAAATGCAAGGATGAAAATGCCGGGATTCCGAAATGCAATTTACCTTGTGGTGTAAATGCCGGATTTACATATGATTGTTGAGGCACATTTTGCAAATGGTATAAGCCAATTGAATGCTGTGCATGGGTAGTTGCGGAGAATAATAAAAACGCAAAAACAACAAGTAATAATTTTTTCATAATTGTAATTGTATTAATTGGGTTGATTAAAATTCCATTTTAAGTGTAACCAATGCACCAATCTTCACATCCAGCGCATAGTCAGATCTTATTTTAACCGGAACGGTACCGTTTTGGAATGTGCTGGTAGCAGCATACATGTAAATTTTAGTTGCACCTAAAATGTTTTGAACTTTATTATTTGGTATAACAACTTCTGCTTTTGTCTTTTCTGTGCCGGTAACTAAACCGGTAGTTTGATTCACCGGAGCTGATTCAATTAACGTAATTGCTTGACTGCTTAAAGAATCGAGCACATTATTATTGTCATCTAAGAAATAGTACTGTACTTCGAAATCAAGTGGGAACCCATTTTCAATGTTGCTAACTATCGTAATTGATTCAATTTCATCAATAGACTCTAATGTAAAATCCATGGTATCATTAAATACCAATTTATCGAATGTACCTTCAAGTGGTAATTCAAAAGTTGAGTTTACTGTCATTTGACTATTTTCTTCAATGAAGTTTTTGCCTGCTCTTCCATCCGGATTTGTAAATGCGTTTGAGTTGTACAAAAATGCATCAGGACTCGTATTAAGAAGAGTAGCAATATTACTATTGGTGTTATCTAAGTTTATTTCGGTAAGCAATGCTTGACCCATTTGGCTTACATCCGGACCTACAACGTACACCGGGCTAGGTAAGCCTGGGCCACTTATTGGAGAGAATCCGGTTTGAGAACTATATACGCTGAATGTGCTTAGTTGAGCCTCAATTGGCATGCCAAATGAGTTTCTTATGTCAATACTTAATGATGGATTCGTAAGCGTCATGCTTGCATATTGAAATTCATTTTGAAATACTTTGAAATCAATAGTATCAGCATCAGTGGTTATGGTTTGTTCACCAAAGTAGCCATGTATTTCTCTAAAGTTTATAGATGAAATAGATTGATCAATTGAAATTGCATTGCTTGGTGCATAAGCATTTCCATTGTTGATTAGCGTTAGTATATATCTAACTTCAATTTCATTAAACGAACTTCCGTTTCTGCTTAAATCAAACCAATAATCACCTATACCATAAGATGCACTTGTTGTAACAGGAGTGCTACCTGTATAGTTAAAAGGAATGGTACTTGTAAACGGAACACCGTTGCGTTCTGCATCTCTAATAATTATTTGCAAACTTCCACTTTGGCTGAATGATGAACTAAAATTAAAATTCCATTGACCCGATTTAAATAGAATAGAGTCTATTTCCATAGCCGGAGGAGCGATAAAGTTCAATAACATGGTGGTATCAATGACAATTGTACCTGTGTCTACCGGGGTACCTGCAGGTAAGCCGGGAAAATTTACACTTTGTGTTGTATTCTGATTGGGAATAGGATAAATTTCTGAAGCTAACGGTGACTCATACAGGCTTTCATAAACAAGAGTTAATTCATTGTTTGGACCCGTAACTAAATTGTCATCTTCAGGAATGAAATCGCCCAATGTTAAAGAGGAATTAGCAATTGGTATTGCTAAAGATGGGTTCCATTGTGTTGTTGCAAGATTGTCAAACTGAAACTCATCTTTGATGCAAGATGAAAAAGTAAAACTAAAAATTGCAATGCATAGCATTGCCTTAATCAGTTTAGTAGGTGATAATTGTTGCATGGTTTAAATAGATTTATACGCAGAGATACAACAACAATGCATGTATAATGGTCATTTTAAGTCCATTATCTTTCATTTGAAATAGGAGGCCTAGACTTAATCAAAAAATGAATGATGCTCGGCTTGATCCGTTGAAAGCCTGCACATTTGCTTATTCTATATGAATAATTTGACCGGGAATTCAGTTAAGAACGATTGTAAAATGAATAATGCAGATTAAAAAGATGAAATGTGGACGTGTTTCTTACATTAAAAAACACTAATCTTTCCAGAGATTTTTCTTTTCTAGTTTAATTTTCCCTTTAAAAAATATCTTGGTACTCTTATCAAATGAACTGGTATAATCAGAGATATAAAAGTGGTGTTTGGCTCTTTTAGCAAGCGTGAGGAGCTTCTTCTTCTTTAAAACATCTCTTACTTTTTTGGCAACAATATTCGCAGAGTTAACAATGAATACTTTTGAGCCATAGTATTTTTTTACTTCCTTTTCAATCAATGGATAATGAGTGCAAGCCAGTATGAGTGAGTCTATATTGCTAAGCGGTTTTTTAGATAAATAGTTGTTGATTATAGTTTGGCTAATATTATTATCAAAAAAGCCTTCTTCTATCATAGGTGCTAATAGTGGAGTAGCCAATGAATTTACTTTTGCAGTTTTGTTTTTTTGATTAATTCGCTTTGGGTAAACACGTGTTTTAATTGTTGCTTTTGTTCCAATTACCCCAATTCGATTTCTTTTTTTGGTTTTTGTGATGTAATCAACAACAGGATCTATTACATTGATTACCGGTATAGATGTGGGAACTATTTTTCTAACCGTATCATATGCGGTGGAAGATGCAGAATTACAGGCTATAACAATGATTTTACAATTTTGATTTAGAAGAAACTCTGAAATTTTTTTTGAATAACTTTTAATTGCACTGCTAGACTTGTCTCCATATGGAAGGTGAGCAGTATCTCCAAAGTATATTAAGCTTTCCTTAGGCATTAGCTCATGTATTGCATTTGCCACGGTTAAGCCACCTATGCCGGAGTCAAAAATACCAATGGGTGATGATGCAGAAATGTTTGCCATGAATTATTTTTAAGACTTAAATAAAAAAAGAAATGCCACTCGTTTGGAGTGGCATTCTAAATATTTTTACAAAAGAGGTGTTGGTTATTGTATGCCTAATTTAGCTTTTACCAGATTCATAATGTCATCAGACTCTGCTGCATGCAATAAAACTCCCGCAGAAGTATCAAAAATGTAGGTATAACTACCTTCTTTAGCTACTGCTTGAATTGCTTCTTGTGCTTTTTCAATAATAGGAGAATACGTCTCTTCTTTTTTAGTAACAATTGACTGCTGAGCAGATTCTTGAAATTGAGCAATTCGCTCTTCTAAATCTGTAATCTCTCTAATTTTAGAATCTCTAATTGGACCACTCATAGAAGCTTCCAGATTTTGAAACTCTTGTACTTTTGACTGGTATTCAACTCCCATTGTTTTTAATCTGCCTTCTAAGTCAGCGCCAAATTGAGTTAATGTTGAGTCAGCCATTCTAGTTTCTGGCATAAAAGACAATAACATTGTTGAATTTATATGACCGAATTTTTGTGCCGATACCGCCTGTGTTAAAAACATTCCAACCGCTACTAGGCAAATTAATTTTGTAATTTTTTTCATCATTTAATTGTATTAAGGTATTTTAATTTTTTATCGTTTTTCCGGACTACCGCTTCCACCAGATTTAGATCCGTCTGCATCATCATCTGTGCTGGCTCTGAATCCTAATTTTCTTAAAACATCATCACTTTTATCATACCGAGGGTTTGAGTAAAGAAATATTAAATCGCTACTCTTATCAAATACAACAGCATAGTTTTGTTCTGATGCCATTTTTTTGATGATGTTATAAATTTTATCCTGAATTGGTTTTACCAGTTCTTGTTTTTTACGAAACAGCTCGCCTTCATAGCCAAATTTTTGCTTTTGAAATTCTTTAACGGCTTTTTCTTTTTCTAATATTTCATTTTCGCGTTTACGCTTCATGTCTTCAGTTAACAGAATTTGTTCTGCCTGAAATTCTTTGTACAACTTTTCTATTTCTGAATATTTTATTTCAATTTCTTTTTGCCAGTTAATTGAAAGTTGATCCAGTTTTTGTTGAGCATCTTTATACTCCGGAATATTTTCTAGAATATATTCTGTGTCAACATAAAAAAATCTTTGTGCGTTACTGGTGCTGCTACTAACAACAAATAGTGTTATTAATGCTACTAAAAATAATTTCGTTCTTTTCATCTTCAATGATTATAAATTCAAAATTTGCTCCAAAATTAACATAATTGTTAAAAGGATTGACCTATGGAGAAGTGTACTTGGCCTTTATTTGCATTGGCATTATTTAGAATATCATCATAGCCATAACCATAATCTAAGCCTAGTAATCCGAACATAGGTAGGAATATTCTGACTCCAAAACCGGCCGATCGTTTAATATTAAAGGGAGTATAATCGTTGAAATCGAGCCAACTATTACCTCCTTCTAAGAAGGTTAGGCCATATATGGTAGCAGTAGGATTGGTGCTAAATGGATAACGCAATTCTAAGGTATATTTATTGTATACGGTTCCGCCAATTCTGCTTCCATTAGAATTCGTTGGCGTTAATGATTGATTCTCATACCCTCTTAAAGCAATAATTTCTCTACCATCTAATGAGAAACCCGATAAGCCATCTCCACCAACATAAAAACGTTCAAATGGTGATTGACCAATATCTTGATTAAATAGACCTAAGAATCCAAATTCTGCTCGTGCAGAAAGTACAAATTTTCTTTCTGCTTTTGGTGAACTTAAATTCATAAACCATTTGGAGTTAAATTTCCACTTATGATATTCAATCCACTTGTATCTGTCTTCCGGTTCCAATTCAGCATAATCTGTTTTTCCATCAAACCATTGTGACCAAGGTAATGTGGTTTGGAATGACATAGAAAATTGTGAACCTCTCGTAGGATACAAAGGTGCGTCAATGGAATTTCTTTGCAGTGTTCCGGTTAAACTTAAATTGTTTGCAGTTCCATCACTAAACAAAAAGGTATTATTAAAATTTTGCAGTTTGTATAACTGGTAACCAATTTGTCCATACACACTGAAAAAATCATCCGGTTTTTTCAGCCTAAAACCAATACCAACTGATGAACCAAATATTACAATTTCTGAAAGTAAAGGGTCATCTTTTTCTCTACCGTTTTGGTTTTGTCTTGAGCGGTATGTGCTAAACGTAAAGGAGTGTGGTTTTTTACCACCCAACCAAGGTTCTGTAAAAGATAAATTATAGGAAGTAAAAAACCTTCCATTGGATTGAGCTCTGAGGGAAAGCAATTGTCCATCACCTGAAGGAAGTGGATTCCATGCGGAGCCACCTTCTGTAAACATTTTTCTTGTAGAGAAATTACTAAATGTTAAACCCAATGTACCAACCAACTGATTGGCTCCATAACCACCGGAAAGTTCAACCTGATCAGATGGTCTTTCTTCAACTACATATTCAATATCAACTGTACCATCTTGTGGGTTTGGTGTTGGATTAACACCCATTGCCTCAGGATTAAACAAATTAAGTTGTGCTAGTTCTCTTTGGGTTCTTATTATATCTGCTCTGCTAAATAATTGCCCGGGTTGGGTTCTTATTTCGCGCATAATTACTTTGTCACTTGTTTTGGTGTTACCAACAACGGTTACTTTGTTTACACGTGCTTGCTTTCCTTCAAGCAGTCTCATTTCAATATCTATAGAATCACCTTCAACTAAAATTTCAACCGGTGTAATTTGAAAAAACAAATAACCATCATCCATATACAACGAAGTAACATCTCTGCCAGTTGGATTCATATATAAAGCAGACTCTAATCTGCTTTCATTATACACTTCACCTCTTTTAATATTTAATATGGTAGAAAGTTGATCAGATGAGTATTTCGTGTTACCAACCCAAGTAATGTTTCTAAAATAGTACTTGTCGCCTTCATCAACCGTAATTTCTATGTTAATGGTCTTATCGTCAAACGCATAAATTGAATCTTTAACAATATGCGCATCCCTAAAACCAAGTGTATTGTACTTAGTGATTAAGCTTTTCTTGTCAACTGTATATTCTGATTCTAAAAATTTAGAAGTACTAAAGAGCCTGTAAAATTTCTTTTCTTTTGTGCCCTTCATGCTCTTTAGTAACTTTTTTTCTTCAAATTCTGTGTTACCATGAACAATGATGTCGTTAATTTTGATTTTGTTTTTCTTGTCAACAGTAATAACAAACCATTTACCATTAACCATCTTTTCATCATCCTTTTCTTCAATGCTTACTTCTGCATTTAAATATCCTTTCTCAATAAAAAAATCTACAATTTTGGCTTTTGTAACTTGTTTTAAGTTGTCGGTAATAATTTTACCGGTAACCAGACTTATATTATCTCTTAAGTTATCAGCTTCTGTTTTTGAAACTCCTTTAAATGAAAATTTAGTTAATCGAGGTCTTTCGGTTAATTGTAAATCTAGAAAAATTAAGTTGCCTTGAATATTGGTTGCTACAATTTTAATATCTGATAAGATGCCTTGTTTCCACAGTTGGTTTATGGCATCAGAAATTTCATCACCTGGTACATTAATTCTATCACCTACTCTTAAGCCGGATATTGCTTTTAAGGCATTAGCATCTAAGTGTTGAATGCCACTTACTGTTAAGCCACCAATTTCATACTCCTGTGGATTAGCAAAATCTATTTTAACATCATCACCACCAATTTGAATTTGAGCCCATGATTGAAGCGGCAAAAAAAGAAATACAGTAAGTATTAAAAGGAGTGAGTGCTTAAGCATGGTCAGTTGATGATAAATTTTCTGGTACGTTTCCAAATCTTCGTTCTCTTTTTTGGTAATCGATTAGTGCAGTGTAAAATTCTTCTTTGTCAAATTCTGGCCAAAGTGTTTTGGTAAAGTATAATTCTGAATATGCAATTTGCCACAATAAAAAATTACTAATTCTGTTTTCGCCACTGGTTCTAATAAGCAATTCGGGTTCCGGCATGTCTTTGGTGCATAAGTGATCAGAAATTACATCTTCACTAATATCTTCCTTACTTAACGTTCCTTCTTTTACTTTACTTGCAATCTTTTGTATGGCTTGTGTCATTTCCCACTTTGCACTATAACTAAGAGCCAATACCAAAGTCATTCTTTTATTGTCTTTGGTTGCTTCAATGGTTTGCATTAAATTATCATAGCATTTGGTAGGCAAGCTTTTTAAATCACCAATAGCAGACAAACGAATATCGTTTTCGTTTAGTGTTTTAAGCTCTACATTCATGGTGTTTATCAACAAATCCATTAATGCATCAATTTCATTTCTTGGCCTATTCCAGTTTTCTGTTGAAAATGCATATAGCGTAAGATATTCTACCCCTAATTCAGCTGCTGCCTCAGTTACCTCTCTTACAGCGGTAACACCATTTTTGTGGCCAAAAGTGCGTTGCTCGCCTTGTTGCTTAGCCCAACGCCCATTGCCATCCATAATAATGGCTACATGGCGGGGTAATTTTTTTATATCGATTTGCTCTTTAAGGCTCATAATAATGGACAAAAGTATGAAAATAGACGGTATAGCTTACGTTAAGGAAATCACAAGCATTTAGCGCAATTTACTTCTAAAGGGTGAACAATTATCGGTGTATTTTTTAGACCAGCTAAAGGTAATAGACACCATGGCAAACATGTACCAGTCATTATCTCCTTCAACACCTCTTTGCTTATTTGCGGCAATATCTGCAGTTGGCGAACGGTCAGCTAAAATAACGGCCTCGGGTCCTCCATTAGATAATAGAATAGACTTGTCAACATAGGTTGTGCTTACATCGTCTAAATAATCAGTGTATGTTTTTCTTGCACCCATTTCCACAGCCATTCCAAATTTTTTATTGAATCTGAATTTAAATCCACCACCAAGAGGAATTGCTATTTGTGTTCGGTTATATTTTTTTCGGTCGGGGTATATTGAGCTACCTTGTCCTTCTGTTGCCAGTGGTTGCAGTTCTACCCATTCTCCATCTAAGTTTGCTTTTGGGTTAAATCTATATCCTGATACACCCACAAAAAGAAATGGAGTGGCACCATATGAAGAAGGGTTTGATGTTTGAAAAGGAAAAAAATTGAACTCGAATCGTCCACTAATTTCAATTATATCTGATCGAAAAGATAAATTTCTGTTGAGTTTAAATTCAACATCAGATAAAGAGTCTTCTGCAGAAATTCGACCATACATTCCGGTCAATGCAAATGACCAATGATTATTAAAACACCTTCTGAATTTTAAACCAAATGATGGATGAAAATTTTCTGTTTGAAAAAGGCTTTCATTTATATCGCCTTTATAAGAAGATACACCACCCATAAAACCCAGTTCAGTTGACTGGCCGTAACACAGGCTTGAAAATAAAAAGGGTATTACAAAGCAAAGCGCTTTGATGAATGTGTTATTTTTCACTTAGCTATAAACGAAGGTTATCGTTTAATATTTCAATAGGTTAAAAGACAGGTAAATGGCTGCCCCCCGAACGTAATTTGTAGTTTATTGTAAATAGGGCAAATAAATATGAGTCTTTATCATTTGGGTCTCCTCTTTGTGCACCTGGAGATGTGTTTGAAGGAAAATCACCATTAGATTTATCAGCCAAATAATAAGATAAAGGGTCTATCTGGTCTAATATAGATTTTTCAACGTAGGACCTGCTCACATCATCGATGTAATCTGTAAATGTTTTTCTTACTCCATACTCAATTCCTACAGACCACCTTCTGTCAATAGCATATTTAAATCCAATTCCACCCGGTATAACCAGTTGAACTAAATCATACTTCTTTCTAGATTCGATTATGCCTTGTCCTTCAGTACCTAGTGGTTGCAAGTCGTACCACTTGCCATTATATTCCCCTTGCGGATTAAACTTGAGCACACCCACACCTGCAAATCCATAAAATGCAATATTATAACCTCTTATACCTTTAACTCCTTTTAACTTGTAACGTGCACCAGGTCTTTCTGAAAGAAACATATACTCGAACACTGTAGTAAGCTCGTAAATGTTTGTTTTAAAATTTAAGTTCCGATACTGCCTATGAAATTCATTTGTAGTAGCATCATCTCCGGCTAAAATACCATAGGTAAAATTTGCTTTTACGGCCGCTCTTGAACCAACATAATACCGCAAGCCTAAACTAGTTGCAGGACGCGTTTGAGAAAATTCTAAATCCCGGTAAAAATCTGTACCTATTTGGTCGGCCCCTCCTAATTCGCCCAAAAAATTAGTTGCCCCAGCTCCGAAAACAACTTCGTAACGAAGAGATTTCCATCTTCTGGATTGGGCATTTAATAAAACGGGGATTAAGGTTAGTAGTAGAACTAGCGCTAATCTTTGCATGGTTTATAAGGTGTATAATTACAAATATATTAAATTTTTAAATGGAAGTAAATAGGCAAATATTCCTAGTTCCTGGAATCCAATCCCCACATTAATTTGTTTCTTAATGTTCCCATAAAGTTCTCATTATCAAGCCGTACCAAGTTCAGGGGGAATTCCTCTCTTCTCACAGCAAGTTGAATAGAAGAGTCAATGGTAACGGATCTAGAATCTAATGAGGCTAAAAAGTATTGGCTTCTGCCTTCTACTTCCAGACTCACAATATTCTTGTCAGACACAACAATTGGTCTAACATTTAAATTATGGGGGGCAATTGGGGTAATAACAAAGTTTTCTGAACGTGGCATAATAATAGGTCCACCACAACTAAGGGAGTAACCGGTAGAACCGGTTGGGGTTGAAATTATCAATCCATCGGCCCAATAAGAATTTAAATACTCACCATTTAAGTAAGTATGTATAATAATCATTGAGCTGCTGTCTTTTTTATGGATGGTTAATTCATTTAGTGCATAGTTTACTTCACCAAAAAGTGTTCTGTTCGTTTCCAGCCTTAACAAGGTTCTAACATCTAACGTATAGTGACCCTTTTGTAAACTATCTATAGCCTTACTAATTTGGTATTTAGATATGCTGGATAGAAACCCAAGTCTACCGGTATTAATTCCCATTACAGGTGTTCCCGATTCTTGTACTAGAGACAGCGTATCTAAAATAGTTCCATCACCACCTACTGAAAATAAAAAGTCAACCTTGCCTTTTATTTCATGTGCAGATGTAAATGAGTTGTAATTATAAGATGAAGATGAATGTTGCTTGAGTGCACTGTAAAATGGTTCATACACGACCACTTCAAAACCGGCATTATCCATTTCTGAAAAAAGTTCTTCTACATAAGGTATAAGAACTGAACTTAATTTTCTGCCATACACTGCTACCTTCATACTATAAAATTTATCAGGGGACTTTGATGTGTATTTTATATTGGAGCCCTAAAATGAATAAAAAAAGCTTTGTCGCCAAATTTATTAATTGAATAATCAAATCGGGTTACTAAATCGTAATAAGTCACAAAATCTATTCCTGCTCCAAATCCGTTTATCCATTCATTAGCCAATGGATTGGTGCTTTCAAAATAGTTGTCATGCACATAGGCAAAATCTGAATACGCGTTTACATAAAACGCGAGTGGAACTTTGTTGAATTTTTTACTTGGTAACCATTTTAAATGGTAAACTCTTTCTTTAACCAGGTTGTATTTTAAGTTTGATTTGAATAATGAAAAATGCTGGCCATTTATAACATACAATTCATAGCCGCGAACAAAAAAATTCTCATACCCCAGTGCTCTGGAATTGAAATAAGAAATTCTTTTTCCGTCAGATAATTTTGCGGCAACTGAACCACTTAAGTTTAGTCGATTGCCCAGCTCATGGTGGTGCTTGTAAATTAAAAATGCATAAGTGTGATCGGGTTCGTTCTCGAGTGCACCAAAACCCTGTTTAACTAAACTTAAACGTGCTAAGTCACCTTTAAGTGGATAGGATTTAGAATCTCTAGAGTCTATTTGATAGCGAATGCTAAAAACCAAAAGCTTTTGACGGTCTGTATTTGGAAGTAGGTACTCTGAGTTTAATTGTACCAATGTATCCCTAACTTTTGTGTATCTGTATTCCAAAGCAGCCGATAAGGAATTGTTATGTCTTATTCTATGAGAAAATCGCATTCCTGAATATACCTGCCGAAAAACAAAGTCTTCGTCAGTGCGAACTGAAACCAGTTTGTTGTCAATTACATTATAATTAACTTCTTTGCTTTGGAAATAATTAAACCCAACTCTAAAACCGGTTTTTTGGTTTTTATTAATGTATGGTACTGAGTACAGAATTCCGAAATTTTGATCGAATCCAAAACGAGTAATAACATTTAGGCTTTCTTTTCTGCCCCTAAAATTTTGTTGACTTAAATTTAAACCAAAATTGGTTCTGCTAAAATCTTGTGTTTGCCACCATTCATTGAAATTCCTGTCAACCAGTTCAAATATTGGAATTGGCCATAGGTACCACCTTTCAGCCAATTCTACTGTAACAACCGTGTGAAAATTATTGTCTGTTACATATTCAATATCAACAAAGTTGAAAAGAAATGTATTGAGGAGATTTTCTTTTGTTCTTTTTACTGCTGCTTCAAAAACCCTTCGGCTCAGTGTATCATTTTCATGAAAAATGAACTCGCGGTAAATGATATGTTCTTTGGTTTTTTCATTACCCGAAAGGATAATTTTTTTAACAATGATTGTATCAGATGTGGTATTATTAAAAGCAGAATCAATCTGCGCAAATATGTTGTTAGAAAAAAATAGGATGCAAAAAAGAAATACTAATCGTTTAGTTATTTGTTGTGGCATGATGAATGAACAAATACTAATTGAATTAAATGTTAAGATAGTTCATTAGACCTTCGTATCTGTTTTGTAAGTCAGAAGATTGAGAGCTATGATGATAAGTGGCTATTACTTTATAATCATAGCGGTTATAGGCAGCTTCAATTCTTGTTAAGTCTGCAACATTTAATTTAAGGGTTACTAGTAGTTTTGAATATTCCGTAGCACGTTGTACGCTTGCATTCAAAATTCTAACCCCATTAGATTCCGCAATTTTAGATATTTCGGCAATGGAGTAATCACTTTCATTCACCTCAATTACAATGATTCCCCCAGGTGCTTGTACGCTTTGCATAACAGCAAAACTTTCCATCAAATCTTTCATTGTAATAATTCCGAGGTATTGATTATTGTCATCAACTACCGGAATTAATTCGTATTTATTACTGGTCACAAACTTTAAGCACTCGTAAATGTGTTGATCTGCATTTACACATGGTGTAGCTAATTGTAAAGACAAATTACCTAATGTTTGTTGAGGTTCATCAAAACCAATTAATTCTACTTCCGACACCAATCCTAAATAATTAGAGTCTTCTACTAAAGGCATATAATGCAACCTGAACTCGTCCATCCAGCTTAATGCCCTACTAGCTATATCAGTAGTTTTTAATGGAGGAAGCGTGTCTTTTATGAGTTCTTTTGCAAGCATGTGGAACAAGATAATTAATTAAGCATTAATTTATAGATTAACGGTAAACATAATACATTTGTTACCCGATAAATCAATGCAATTTAATCTTGACGAAGTTAAGCGTAAACATTAATAAAATAGCCACTTTGCGCAATGCAAGGGGTAAAAACTTGCCAAATGTTGCAAAAGTAGCTTGTGATTGTGAGCTTTTTGGAGCGGATGGTATCACTGTGCATCCAAGACCGGATGAAAGACACATTAAACCAAAGGATGTGTTAAAACTGAAAAAAGTATTAACTACTGAATTTAATATTGAAGGGTACCCTAACAGAAAGTTTTTAGATTTAATAAGACATGTTGAGCCTACGCAAGTGACTTTAGTGCCCGATGCACCGGGTGTATTAACATCCGATGCCGGTTGGGATACAAAAAGACATTATAAATTTTTAAAAGAGATTATTGATGATTTAAAATCGAGAGGAATGAGAACCTCTCTGTTTCTGGCCCCGGATTTAGAAATGTTAGAGTATGCTGTTTTAACGGGAACCGATAGGGTGGAGTTTTATACTGAGGATTTTGCTTCAGTTTATAAGAGAGCGCATGCAAAAGCAGTGGCTCCCTATGTGAGTGCTGCAGAAAAAGCGACTCAACTAAAATTGGGAATTAATGCCGGCCATGATTTAAATCTGCAAAACCTAAAATATTTTATTGATAATGTTCCTAATGTGTTAGAAGTATCAATTGGGCATGCATTAATTTGCGACAGCTTATATTATGGCTTAGAAAACACTATAAAGTTGTACAAGAAGCAATTAATGAACTAGTACAATTCTCTAACTCTAATGGTGTGCTTCACTTTTTTCAGGTCTTTTAGTACTTTACTCGAACCTTTTTTGTCTATATCAAGCACAACATAGCCAATGCTTTCATTCGTTTTAAGGTATTGACCCAATATGTTCACTTTTAATTTTGAAAGCACGGTATTAATTTCTGATAATACCCCTGGTACATTCTTGTGAATATGCAATAAGCGATGCGCATCATATCGTACAGGTAAACTGAGTGGGGGAATGCTATGCGAACCGGAACTTGAACCGGTTTCTAAGTAGTTGATTAGTTTGTGTGTAGCATCTCTTCCAATATTTGCTTGCGCCTCTACAGTCGAGCCCCCAATGTGCGGAGTTAAAATTACATTTTTAACATCTTGTAAGTCAGAAATAAATTTTTCTGATTTAGAACCGGGTTCTTTTGGAAATACATCAACACCTGCCCCTAACAACCTGCCGCTTTGCAATTGCTTTTTAAGTGCTTCAATTTCTACAACATTTCCTCTGCTTAAATTTAATATCACAGCACCTTTTTTCATTTGCTTCAACTGTTTCTCCTTTATCATCCATTTTGTTTGTGGTGTGGAGGGAACGTGCAATGAAACTACATCAGAAATTTTTAATAAATCATCTAGGCTACTACAAGTAACAGCATTACCATGTGGCAACTTTGATTCAATATCATAATAATATATCTGCATGCCTAAACTCTCTGCTAAAACAGAAACCTGAGATCCAATATGTCCGTAACCAATAATTCCAAGTTTTTTTCCTCTTATTTCAAAACTGCTTGAAGCATCCTTTAGCCATTCACCTTTAAGAGCTGCACTAGAGCGTTCGGGTATTCTTCTCATTAAAAAAACAATTTCTGCAATCACCAGTTCAGCTACAGACCGGGTATTTGAAAAGGGAGAATTGAAAACTGCTATGCCTTTTTTTCCTGCAGCGGCTAAATCTATTTGATTGGTGCCAATGCAAAATGCACCAACGGCTAAAAGCTTATTGGCTTTTTCTATAACAGTATTTGTTATTTGTGTTTTTGAACGAATACCTACAAGATGAACGTTTTTTATTTGCTTAATAAGTTCATCTTCCGGCAATGAAGATTTAAGGTAAGTTAGATTCGTATATCCTTTTTGCTTAAATATTTTTTTCACAGAAGGATGCACTCCCTCTAGCAACAGTATGTTTATTTTATCTTTCGGGTAGGATGTTTTCATTCAAAAAATTGTGTCTTTTTCAGAAACTATATAAGGGCAGCTAAGGTAAAAACAGTGAGTTTATATTTATGCTTTATTTTAAGATATTTGTAGCTCTTTAAAAACAGAAATATGCAAGCAGTTAAAACACTTGGTCAGTTTATTATAGAAAGGCAAGAAGATTTCCCATATGCCAAAGGAGAGCTTTCTCGCTTGTTAAGAGATATTGGAATAGCCGCTAAAATTGTGAATAGGGAAGTTAACAAAGCCGGTTTGGTTGATATTTTAGGAGCTGTAGGAAACACCAATGTGCAAGGGGAAGAGCAAAAAAAATTAGATGTTTTTGCCAATGAGCAATTTATAGCGGCATTGTCTTCGGGTGGAGAGTGTTGTGGAATTGCATCTGAAGAAAACGAGGATATTATAAAGATAAATAATACAGTTTCTAAAAACGCAAAGTATGTAGTTGCAATGGACCCACTAGATGGCTCATCTAATATTGATGTTAATGTTTCCATTGGTACAATTTTTTCAATTTATAGAAGAGTTTCAATTTCCGGTGATTGTACAATGGAAGACTTTATGCAAAAAGGTACAGAGCAAGTTGCGGCCGGGTGCATCACTTACGGTTCATCAACCATGTTAATGTATACCACAGGAAAAGGAGTAAACGGATTTACTTTGGATCCTTCAATTGGTGAGTTTTGCTTATCTCACTCTCAAATGAAAACCCCCGATCAGGGTTTTATTTATTCAATTAATGAAGGGAACTATGTTCATTTTCCTGAGGGTGTAAAAAAGTTTATTAAATACTGTCAAGAAGAAGACAACGCAACCAAGCGCCCATATTCTTCCAGGTATATTGGTTCACTAGTAGCGGATTTTCATCGTAATTTATTAAAAGGAGGAATATTTATTTATCCAACTACAGCCAAGTCACCACAGGGTAAATTGCGTTTGTTGTATGAGTGCAATCCCTTAGCATTTTTAATAGAACAGGCTGGCGGTGTGGCTTCTACAGGATTCAAGCGAATTTTAGAAGTGCAGCCCACAGATTTACATCAGCGCGAACCGATATTCATAGGCTCTAAAAACATGGTGAAATTAGCAGAAGATTTCATGGCCAAGTATTCACCGGTAACAGCTTAAAAAAAATTCCGATCTTTGTTTTATAAATCCTATTTATAGGGTTCTTTATTAAAATAATACACTTGGCAGATAGTTTTATTAATTATCTGCTGAGCGTGCATTGTTATATATGGCCAAAGTAAGCGATAAAAAAGAATTATTATCTCTGTTTGAGAACCACCCACATGTGCAAAATGTGGTTAATCGATTAGAGACATTAAGTGATGTTAGAATGTTGTTAAAAGGGTTAACAGGTTCTTCCGCTTCTTTTATTGCATCTGCCGTTTATAATCAGTTAAACAATATTCATTTGTTTGTATTGAATGATAAAGAAGAAGCGGCTTATTTTTATAACGACATAGAAAAGTTGTTAGGTGAATCCCAGGTTCTATTTTTTCCTTCTTCATATAAAAAAACATATAAACACACTGCAATGGATAATACAAATGTATTATCAAGAGCTGAAGTGCTAAGCAGATTAACCAAAGCAAAACAGTTGTTTATTGTTACGTTTCCGGAAGCTGTTCATGAAAAGGTAACCACTAAAGTATCTCTGCAAAAGAATACGGTTGAAGCGAAAGTTGGAGAATTGCTTTCTGTAGATTTTATTATTGATTTTTTAGAAGAAAATGAATTTGACCGTGTAGATTTTGTAAACGAGGCAGGTCAGTATGCTGTGCGTGGAGGTATTGTTGATGTATTTTCTTTTGCCAATGAATTGCCATATAGATTAGAATTTGATGATGAAGAAATAGCCTCTATTCGTTCTTTTGACCCGATAAGCCAATTGAGCGAAAAAGATATGGGACACATTACCATTATACCGAATGTGCAATCAGGTGCAGCAGCAAATATTAAGGAGTCTATTTTCGATTACTTGCCGGAAAGTGCTAGTGTTTGGATTAAAGACATCAACAACCTGGTAGATCATATAAATAGCTCTTTAATTAATTTACCGGCAGATGAGAAGAAAGATGAAGATGAGCATGAACTATTTACCAAAGCAAAAGCACAAGAGGTATATATCCCAGCAGATGAATTAGTAAAACAGGTAATTCAATTTTCTGTAATCGAGTTTAGGAGCAGATCTTTTTTTAATGACCCTTTTGTGCTGCAATTTGAAACCAAACCGCAGCCACCAATAAAGAAAAACTTTTTACTGTTATTGGATAAATTAAAAGAATTCAAAAAGAAGAGATTTGAGAATATTATTCTTTGCGACTCTGCCAGGCAAATTGAAAGATTGTATTCCATTTTTGAGGATCTAACCGCTGAAGAAAAATCGGTTGACAGAACGGTGCCTTTTACACCCTTGCAACTGAGTGTTCATGAAGGTTTCGTAGACTCTACATTAAATCTTGCGATTTTTACTGATCATCAAATTTTTAATCGTTACCACAGGTTTAGATTAAGAAAGAGTTATACAAAAGACCAGGCTATTACACTAAAAGAACTGGCCAGTTTAAAACCGGGAGATTTCATCACACATATAGATCATGGTGTTGGCAAATTTGCAGGACTGCAAACCATTGATGTAAAGGGTAAGCCACAAGAGGCCATTCGATTAGTATATAGGGATAACGATATTCTGTACATAAGCATTCATGCATTGCATAGAATTGCAAAGTTTAGTGGAAAAGATGGAACACAACCTACCCTGAACAAACTTGGGTCTAATGCCTGGAGTACACTTAAAAACAAAACCAAAAAGAAAGTAAAAGACATTGCCAAGGATTTGATTGCATTGTATGCGAAGAGAAGGGCTCAAAAAGGTTTTGCATTTGACCCGGATACGTATTTACAAAATGAGCTCGAAGCAAGTTTTATGTACGAAGACACACCTGACCAAAATAAAGCAACGGTAGATGTGAAGAAGGATATGGAGATTGAATCGCCTATGGATAGGTTAATTTGCGGAGATGTAGGATTTGGTAAAACAGAGATTGCAGTGCGTGCTGCATTTAAAGCCGTAACAGATAGTAAGCAAGTAGCCGTGTTGGTTCCAACAACCATTTTGGCATTTCAGCATTATAGAACGTTTACTGAAAGATTGAGAGATTTTCCATGCAAAGTAGATTATATCAACAGATTTAAAACAACTGCACAGCAAAAAGAAACGCTTAAAAAATTGGCAGAAGGAAAAATTGACATTTTAATTGGCACACATCGCTTGTTGAGTAAAGACATTAAGTTTAAAGATCTTGGTTTGTTTGTAGTAGATGAAGAGCAAAAATTTGGAGTGGCAGCCAAAGAAAAGTTAAAGAACATTAAGCTAAATGTAGATACACTGACTTTAACAGCTACTCCCATTCCGCGTACATTACAATTCTCATTAATGGGTGCAAGAGATTTATCCATTATTAACACTCCACCGCCTAATCGATATCCGGTTACAACGGAGTTACATGTTTTTAATGAAAAAATTATTTCCGAAGCCATCAATTACGAGCTAGACAGAGGAGGGCAAGTATTTTTTGTTCATAATCGAGTTGCCAATATTCATGAGGTTTCTGACATGATTCAACGTATGTGTCCTGATGCAAAAATTGGAATTGGACATGGGCAAATGGAAGGGGATAAATTGGAGAATGTTCTTTTAAATTTTATTGAAGGAGATACGGATGTGCTGGTTGCTACTACCATTATTGAAAGTGGATTAGACATTTCGAATGCAAATACCATTATAATAAATCAGGCGCAAAATTTTGGCTTAAGTGATTTGCATCAAATAAGAGGTAGGGTAGGAAGGTCTAGTAGGAAAGCATTTTGTTATTTAATAACACCTCCTATTAGCGTGCTAACATCAGAGGCAAGACAAAGATTGAGAGCTATTGAAGAGCACTCAGATTTAGGAAGTGGATTTAATGTAGCAATGCGTGACTTAGACATTAGAGGAGCCGGAAACTTGTTGGGAGGTGAACAAAGCGGGTTCATTTCTGAAATAGGTTTTGAGATGTATCATAAAATTTTAGATGAAGCCATTCAAGAATTAAAGGAATCTGAGTTTAAAGATTTGTTTAAAGACAAGATGCATCAACAATTTGTTAGTGATTGCCAAATTGATACCGATTTAGAAATACTAATACCTGATTATTATGTATCGAGCATTACAGAACGCCTAAATCTCTATAAACAGGCAGATTCATTAGAGAATGAGGATGAATTGCTGCAGTTTAGGTCGAACTTAGTTGACCGTTTTGGAGAATTGCCAAAACAAATTGAAGAATTATTGAGTGCTATACGGTTGAGGTGGAAAGCAAAAGAATTAGGATTTGAAAAAATTGTGCTGAAGAATGATCAATTTAAAGGGTATTTCGTTTCAAATCAAGATTCGCATTATTTTAACTCCCCGGTTTTTGCTTCCATTTTAGAATATGTGCAAAAGAATAGCGGGCAGTGTTCGTTAAAAGAAGCCAAAGATAAGTTAGTGCTAACAATAAAGAATATTCGAACGGTTGAAGAAGCCAATATTCTGTTTACGGGAATGATGAAAAAAACGACAACTCAAAAAGTTTAAGTCAGGTATTTTTCTTTAATTACTTGCATGTGGTGTATTTCATGACCTGCAATGGTAAAACATAATGCTCGAACACTCATCTCCCAATCACTGGCTATTCCTTTTCGAGTAAGCATTTCATCACTTAACCCTTTTACTAATAGAAGCGTACTATTTCTTAAAACATTGGCTTCAATTAATAATTCACTCAATTTTTTGTTGTTTGCATTACTTTCAGGAACATAATCATCTTGTTCAAAACCGGGCATGGGAGTTTTGTCATTTCTAGCTATACGCATTAATCGATATGCAAATACTCTTTCAGAGTCTATAAGATGTTGTACTAACTCATTTAAAGTCCACTTACCTTCGGCATACGCAAATGCACCTTTTTCATCTTCTACATTTTTAAATAATTTTCTGGTAATTGCATTCGAATCCTCTAAGACCTTTACTGCATTATCTCCTTGTGATTTGCTAACATATGAATGGTAGTATTCGGGATATTCTGATTTTTCAGGTCTGGCCATAATTATTTAGTTTAATTGAAGGTATGAAATTAGATTTTTTAGATTTTTTTGCCTGATGATTCAATGGATTTCAACATAATTTAAGCTGTAAATGGCAATACCAACAGCCATAAGTTAAAAACTCCATTTTTAAGCATTCAAAGCGATGTTATCTGATATTATTTTTACGATATACGAAAGGAGAGTTTTAATCCTAGTAATTAAAATTCCCAAATATTCCCATTTTAAAACCAGTTGGGTTACTCCTATAACCTGGCTGGTTCTTTTTTTATAGCCTATTTCATATATTGTTAACCGCACCTCTACTAGTTTGTTTTAATAAATGAGTCAGTATCCCAGAATAACATTAATTACTCCAAGTTATAATCAAGGACAGTATATAGAAGAGACCATACAGTCTGTTCTTAATCAAAACTATCCAAACTTGCAGTATATAATTATTGACGGAGGAAGTACAGATAACACTGTTGATATCATTAAAAAGTATGAAGACAGAATTGACTATTGGGTAAGTGAAAAAGATAGTGGCCAGAGCAGTGCAATTAATAAAGGATTAAAAATAGCCGATGGTGATATTGTAAACTGGTTGAATAGTGATGATATGTTGGCTGAAAAATCTCTTTTTAATTTAGCTAATGCGGTTAAGCAAAATCCCTCTGCGAATATATATACAGGCCAAACAACATATTTGGTCCATAATGAAATTAGTAATTCACATAGCCATACCGTATTTGAGAACAGGGCTTGTACGTTTGGGTTTGGACACATCAATCAGCCATCCACATACTATCGAAAGCAAGTAATAGATAAAATTGGAAATTTAGATGAGTCATTAAACTATTGCATGGATTTGGACTGGTGGTTAAAGTATTTATTACGATACGACATAAATACTGTTGTGAAGATAATGGATATTTGGTCGATTTTTAGAATCCACGATGATTCAAAAACACATTTAAGCGCGAAAAAATTTAAAGAAGAAAAAGAAAAAGTTTATAACCGAGTTTTTAATTTTTATTTTAAAAAGGATAGTTCAACTATTGGATTACCGGAAGAAACTACGTTGGATTTAAAAAATGCCAAAAATTATTATCACTTATGGCAAAGTGATGTGAGTGGATTAGAAAAAGATAAAGTTCAATCATTAAAGCATTGGCTAAAAGTGAATCCATTCAAAATTATTTCTTCGCAAAGAAGAAGGTATTTTGGGGTGTTGAAAAATTTAATTCTTAAATGGTAGGGTCCGATTTCAATTTTGAATCAATGCTTAAATATTTAATAAAAACTTGCTGATTTAAGGTCTTTAAATTTGGTAAAACCTTCAATTTTATTTATAATAAGTTAAACAAAACCAAGAGGCTTAAGTAACGTATAATGATTACTTTTACCTCTCATTTTTAACCAAATACACTTAATAATATGGCGTTTGATATTGAAATGATTAAAAGGGTTTATGCTGATTTGCCCGCTAAAATTGAAAAAGCGAGAAATCTAATTGGAAGACCCTTAACATTTACTGAAAAAATACTTTATGCTCATTTAACAGATGCTTTACCGGAAAAAGCATTTGAACGAGGAAATTCATACGTAGATTTTAATCCGGATAGAGTTGCTATGCAAGATGCTACTGCGCAAATGGCATTATTGCAATTTATGCAAGCAGGTAGAGATAAAGCAGCTGTGCCAAGTACAGTGCACTGTGATCATTTAATTCAGGCTAAGGTTGGAGCTGCTGCAGATTTAGAAATTGCAAAAAAGTCTAATGCCGAGGTGTATGATTTTTTGGCTTCAGTTTCTAATAAATATGGAGTCGGATTTTGGAAACCCGGTGCCGGTATTATTCATCAAGTTGTCTTAGAAAATTATGCATTTCCAGGTGGATTAATGATTGGTACAGATTCACACACAGTAAATGCAGGCGGATTAGGAATGGTTGCCATTGGAGTTGGTGGTGCAGATGCATGTGATGTAATGGCAGGACTGCCATGGGAATTGAAATTTCCTAAACTGATAGGAGTTAAGCTAACAGGAAAGCTTAGTGGTTGGACTGCTAGTAAAGATGTAATTTTAAAAGTTGCAGGAATACTTACCGCTAAAGGTGGTACCGATGCTATACTAGAATATTTTGGTCCTGGTGCAGAAGCAATTTCTTGCACAGGAAAAGGTACCATTTGTAATATGGGTGCTGAGATAGGTGCCACCACTTCCATATTTGCCTATGGCGAAAAAATGGAAGAGTATTTAAGAGGTACAAGTAGAGGAGATGTTGCTGATGCGGCAAATTCTGTTGCAGAACATTTAACTGCAGACTCGGAAGTGTATTCTGACCCTGGAAAATATTTTGATCAAGTAATAGAAATAAACTTAAGTGAATTAGAGCCCCATATTAATGGTCCTTTTACTCCCGATGCAGCCTGGCCTATTTCTAAATTTGCATCAGCAGTGAAAGAAAATGGATGGCCACAAAAATTAGAAGTGGGTTTAATCGGTTCATGTACCAATTCATCTTATGAAGACATTACCCGTGCTGCTTCGGTAGCACAGCAAGCAAATGACAATGGTTTAAAAGCTAAAAGCGAATATACTGTTACACCGGGTTCTGAAATGGTTAGGTATACAGTTGAGCGAGATGGTTATTTAAAAGTATTTGAAGAAATGGGCGGTGTTGTATTGGCAAATGCTTGTGGACCATGTATTGGACAGTGGGCCAGGCATACGGATGATCCAAATAAGAAAAATTCTATCATTACTTCGTTTAATAGAAATTTTGCTAAACGAAATGACGGTAATCCTAATACCCATTCATTTGTTGCTTCACCAGAATTGGTAACTGCAATGGCAATAGCGGGTGACTTAGGTTTTAATCCTTTAACTGACACGCTTACAAATGATAAAGGAGAACAAATAAAATTAGATGAACCAAAGGGAATTGACTTTCCACCTAAAGGTTTTGCAGTTGAGGATGCAGGTTATCAAGAACCCGCAGCAGATGGAAGTAGTGTAGAAGTTGTTGTTAGCCCAAGTTCTGAAAGATTGCAATTGCTTGAACCATTCAAGCCTTGGAATGGTGGTGATTACACAGACTTAAGATTATTAATGAAAGCAAAGGGAAAGTGTACAACAGATCATATTTCAATGGCGGGCCCTTGGTTGCGTTATAGAGGTCATTTAGATAATATTTCTAATAACTATATGATTGGTGCAATAAATGCATATAATGATAAAGCGAACACTATTAAAAATCATTTAACAGGTGAGTATGGAGAAGTACCTGCAACCCAAAGAGCATATAAAGCTGCAAATGTTGGAACAATTGTGGTGGGTGATGAAAATTTAGGTGAAGGTTCATCAAGGGAACACGCTGCAATGGAACCACGCTTTTTAGGAGTGAAGGTAGTATTGGTAAAATCATTTGCTCGTATACATGAAACCAATTTGAAAAAACAAGGAATGCTTGCATTAA
>JABDLV010000215.1 GCA_013001815.1 Bacteroidia bacterium | reverse complement strand
AAAAAAGCCAGTTAAGCAATTATGTCAAAGAACTTAAGTGAACTTTCAGGTAGAAAAGGAATAAAAGACAATCTTTTTAATAAAATGGGTGAGCTGGCTATTGAAACCGGCACGCCAAGTGTAGAGGAATTAAACGAACTAGCCAATGACTTTTTAATTGGCAATGCTAACACCTATGGTACTTCTACTTTTTATGATTTTTTGAAACCTGAGAACAAAGGCAAAAAAGTCTACGTGTGCAATGGGACTGCATGCTTATGTGCAGGCACGCAAAACAAAGTCATTGATAAATTAAAAGACAAATTTAAAGAAGATGAAATAGGCCACATGACCTGCCTTGGTCGTTGCCATGAAAATAGTGCCTTTCATATAAACGGAAAAAATTATTCCGGGAATGCATTAAATACTATAGATGAAATCATAAATAAAAAGGAAGGATTAAATCAAGATGCCTACACAGTAAAGGCAAATGGAAAAGAAGTCCTTACTAATGCATTCACATCTGTTGAAGAATATTATGCACCCTTTAAAGAGGCACTGAAAAAAGATTCAGCTTCTGTACTGGAAGAAATTAAAACATCGGGCTTAAGAGGCAGAGGTGGTGCAGGTTTTCCAATGGGAAGCAAATTAGAATTTTGCAGAAAAGCAGAAGGAGATGTAAAGTTTATTATTTGCAATGCCGATGAAGGAGACCCCGGAGCGTATTCAGATAGATATTTATTAGAGGAAAGACCGCACTCCGTTTTATTTGGGATGCTCATTTCAGGATATGTAACCCATGCAAGTTATGGTGTATTATATATACGTGCAGAATATCCGGAAGCCAAGGTGATTGTGCAAAAAGCCATTGATGAGTTAAGAGAACACAAACTAATTGGCGAAAACATTGATGGCAGCGGATTTAATTTTGATTTTAAAATTATTCAAGCACAAGGTTCTTATATATGTGGTGAAGAAACTGCATTAATTAATTCTATTGAAGGACAAAGACCGGAAGTGAGAATTCGCCCTCCCTACCCTGCACAAAAGGGGCTGTTTAATAAACCAACTATTGTAAACAATGTAGAAACACAAGCTGCATTGCACTACATTATAGTAAATGGTGGAGAAAAATGGAAATCCATAGGTACTGAAAAATCATCGGGCACCAAATTAATTTGCTTAGACAGTTTATTTAAGAACCCCGGAATGTATGAAGTAGAAATGGGTACTCCTCTTTCTGTTGTAGTAAATGATTTAGGTGGCGGTTTTAAAAAACCGGTTAAAGCCATGCAAATTGGCGGACCACTCGGTGGTTTGGTTCCCGCTTCAAAAATAAATGACCTTACCGTAGATTTTGAATCATTTGCTACTAATGGTTTCTTGCTTGGTCATGCATCTGTAGTATGCATACCAGAAGATTTTCCAATGATCAAGTTTATAGAACATTTGTTTGACTTTGCTTCTTATGAAAGTTGTGGAAAATGTTTTCCATGCAGGCTTGGAACCAAAAGAGGATTTGAATTATCTTCCAAAGCAATAAACTCAGATTATAAAATTGACAGAGATTTGTTTAAAGATTTATTAACCACATTGGAAGAAGGATCACTTTGTGCACATGGCGGTGGTATACCACTACCCATGAGAAATGCCTTAGAGTATTTTGATGGGGAACTGAAAGACTACTTTAATTAGAAATAATTTCGCAATGAAAAAAGCATATATAAATAATCAGGCTTTTGAAATAAAAGATGGGGAAACCATTCTTTCATTTGTCAATAGACACAAAGGCAAAACCACTGTTCCAACTTTATGTGATGCGCCAAACCTTGACCCATTTGGTGCATGCAGAGTTTGCAGTGTAGAAGTTGCGCTAGAAGAAAATGGAAAATCAAAAACAATGGCATCCTGCCATACTCCTATTGCTGAAGGTCAATATATTTATCCGGATACAGAATCCATTAAATCACTTAGAAAAAATATAATTGAACTCGTACTTACAGATCACCCTTTAGATTGCTTAACCTGTGAAGTAAATGGAAATTGCGAATTACAGACCGTTGCAGCACAAGTTGGAATTAGAGATGTAAGATATCCTGACGGTGAAAATCATTTAGACTATAAAAAAGATTTAAGTCATCCCTATATGACTTCGGATTTATCGAAGTGCATTAACTGTTACCGTTGTGTGCGTGCATGCGATGAAGTACAAGGTGAGTTTGTACTGAGTATGTCCGGCAGAGGATTTGACTCAAAAATCGTAAAAGGAAGTGATCAATCTTTCATGGATTCAGATTGTGTGAGTTGTGGTGCATGTTCTCAAGCATGCCCTACATCTGCTATTTCAGATGTATTTCAAAGTAAAGCCATTCGTGCAACTGAAACAACACGAACGATTTGTACTTATTGCGGTGTAGGATGTAATCTAGAAGTAAGTCATAATGGTAATGAAATTCTTAGTATTCAAGCACCATTTGATGCAGAAGCTAACGGTGGCCATACTTGTTTAAAAGGACGCTACGCATTTAAATTTGTAGATCACCCCGATCGTATAAAAACGCCATTAATTAAAAAGAACGGCAAATTTGAAGAAGCTACCTGGGATGAAGCTTATGATTTTATTACAAGCGAATTCAAAAGAATTAGAAAGTCTAACGGACCTGATGCAATAGCCGGCATATCTTCAGCTCGTACACCCAATGAAGAGAATTACCTCATGCAAAAATTAATGAGAGCAGTGGTCGGTACAAACAATATTGATTGCTGTGCCAGAGTTTGCCACTCTCCTACTGCATTAGGTATGCAACGAGCGTTTGGAACAGGTGCAGCAACAAACAGCATTGAAGACATTCAGCATACAGATTG
>JABDLV010000248.1 GCA_013001815.1 Bacteroidia bacterium | reverse complement strand
GCACAGTTTTTATCCTCTTTGCCATTAAAAAAATAATAGATAACCGAAATTCAATTCAGAGTTTCATACAAAAACCCATTGTACTGTTGGGGCTCACTGCTTTGTGTACCTATCTGTTGTATTTAAGGGTAGGTGATTTCACTTTGTATAAAGGGGTATTTTCTTTACCCGGATACGGTTCCATACGTGCTGTGCCAAGAATTATTAATATTGAACTGATGTTTGTGGCTATTGCAGCTGCTTACGTGTTGTCATGGTTTTTTAAATCTCTTAAAAAGTATGCTGCGCTTGCCTTTGTGCTTATAGCCGGTTTACTTATTGTGGATAGCTATTATCCGCTGAATGCGAATACCAAACCAAAACTAAAGAAAGCAGATATGCAGGCCAGAACAAATGAACTAGTTGCTAAATTAGATCGCTTGCCTGCAAAAAGTATTTTCTCCTATGAGCCAGATTCAACAGACATGCCAATACATGTTTACCATTTAGATGCAATGATGGCTGCGCAAGTATTACAACTAAAAACGTTTAACGGATATTCGGGTACCATACCTGCGGGCTATGGACCTTATTCATATGAACCCAATGAGCCGAACCGCTTAAAGTGGATAGAGCGAAGTAAATTTCACAAGGAAGTGGTAGTCATTAAATAATAATTAATGTTGTTAAATTCACGGCTTGTTAAATGCAAGAATTAAGGTTGGATAAATCGATTTAAAAAATGAAAATTAAAACAGGCAAATATGACTGGTCTTTTTGGGCTCAACTGATTGTGGCCGTTGTAATTCTTGCTGTGTTGTTTAATCATAAGTATTGGGAAACACCGCAAAAAGTGATTTGTTGGGATGTGCTGGAGTATTACCAATACTTGCCCGCATCTTTCATTTATGGAGATGTTACCGCAGAATTTTTAAATGATACAACTGTAGATGAGTGTTGTTTTTGGACCAATGTAACACCTAAAGGAGGACGTGTTTTTAAATTCACTATGGGTGTTGCCACCATGAATTTACCTTTCTTTTTAATCGCGCATGGGTATGCATCAGCGTTTAGCGAAACCAATCTTGGCTATACAGCACCCTATGTTTTTATGCTGTTGATGAGTTCCTTCTTTTATTTAATGTTGGCACTGTATGTATTGCGAAGAATATTAAGACGGTATTTTTCAGATAAAATTACTGCACTAACAATTGTTTTATTGGTGTTAGCCACCAACTTGTTGTACTATGCAACAATTCGCTCTACTGTTTCCCATCCTTTTAATTTTAGTCTACTTGTGTTTTTTACCTACCTCACAATAATTTGGCATGATAGGCCGCGGTGGATGATTAGTGTTGGTTTGGGACTGGTTATAGGATTAGCAAGCATGATTCGGCCATCGAATGCCATTATGATTTTAATATTTGTTTTATACAATGTTTACAGCATGGCAAGTTTAAAAGAGAAAGTAAACTTGTTCATTTCAAATATTCCAAAACTGCTTGTATTAGCTGCATTTGTGTTTGTTGCTTGGTTACCTCAGTTTTTGTACTGGTATGAAGTTTCGGGCCAACTGTTTTATTGGTCCTATAACCCTGATGATGTTTTTTTCTTTACAGATCCTAATTTGTTAAATGGTTTATTTAGTTACCGTAATGGATGGTTGCTTTATTCTCCGGTTATGGTTCTATCTATAATAGGCATTTTCATACTTCGAAAAAAAGCGAAAGAATGGTCTTTTGCGATATTATTTATTATTGCTTTAAATATATACATCATCACTTCCTGGTGGTGTTGGTGGTATGTAGGCTTTGGTAACCGTGCGTTTATAGATTCTTACGCATTACTTGCAATTCCATTAGCTGCTATACTAAGCTATATTTTTAATTCAAAATCAAGGATATTAAAAATTAGTACAACGTTGGTTTTGGCATTTTTCATTTTACTAAACGGAATACAATCTAAGCAAGGGCGAGATGCCGTCATTCATTATTCTTATATGAGTAAAGACGCCTACTGGTATGTTTTTTTTAATTTTAAACCTAAAACAGAATTAAAGTATTTGCTCGACCATGTGGATGTGGAAGCTGCCAAGCAAAACAAGATTGTAGTTACCCGAGTGCCAAGAGAAGAGAAGAATGAAGAGTAGAACTATCAGAGCATGCTAATTGCTCAAATCAAACAATCTTCCCATCCTTCATTTCCACTTTGCGGTCGGCCATGTCTGCCAGTTCAGCGTTGTGTGTAACAATTACAAAGGTTTGTCCAAACTTATCACGCAAGTCAAAAAAGAGTTGATGCAATTCTTTTGCATGTACAGAATCTAAATTACCCGAAGGTTCATCAGCTAAAATAAGAGCAGGGTTGTTAATTAAAGCTCTGGCAACTGCAACACGTTGTTGTTCTCCACCAGATAGTTCACTTGGTTTATGGTCAGCACGTTCACTTATGTTTAAGTAATCAAGCAATTCTCTGGCTTTACTTTCTGTTTCTTCTTTTTCTCTGCCATTGATATAAGCAGGTATGCAAACATTTTCTAAAGCGGTAAACTCGGGCAATAGGTGATGAAACTGAAAAATGAATCCAATCTCTTTGTTACGGAATTGTGCCAATGATTTTCCATTCAAGGCATACACATTGGTTCCTTTCACCTTTAAGGTTCCTCCATCGGGTCTGTCCAGCGTACCCAAAATTTGCAGCAAGGTAGTTTTACCTGCTCCCGAAGCGCCTACAATAGAAACTACTTCAGCAGGTTTTACGGTAAGGTCAATGCCCTTTAATACTTGTAAATTTCCAAATGATTTTTTTACCCCGGCTAGTTCAATTAACATGCAGCAAATGTATGTTATCAACGTTAATAAAACAATCCACATAAATGCGGCTTTTAAGCGTTAAAGCTATATTCGTTTGTATATTTGACGCTGAATTATTGAGAAGGAATGAACTTTAACCTGATTACCGAACAGCCTTTTTGGTTTATTATATTTTGTCTCTTAGCCGGAGCTGTTTACACGTTTATATTATATCGTAAGGAAACCATATTGAATGAAGTTCAACCTTGGTTAAGAGGGGTAATGGCATTCTTTCGCTTTTTTACCGTGAGCTTATTGGCTTTTTTATTGCTGGGTCCATTATTGCGTTCTGTATTTAAAACAGATGAAAAACCAATTATCGTCATTGCTCAAGACAATTCAGAATCCGTATTAATTGGAACAGACAGTACAGCTTTTAATAGTGAAGTAGTTAATCCGTTAACGGATTTGTCTAACGCATTAAGCGAAAAATACGAAGTAAGAACGCTAAGCTTTGGTGAGAATACCAGAGAGGGAATGAACCAGGGATTTAGCGATAAGTTGACCAATATATCTGAGTTGTTTGAACAACTGGGTGCTAAATATGAAAACCGAAATGTAGGTGCAGTGGTTATTGCCAGTGACGGTTTGTACAATCAGGGAAGCAATCCTGCATATTCCTTACCAAAATTTAAAGTACCGTTTTATCCCATTGCATTAGGCGATACCATTGTTAGAAAAGATTTGGTGCTTAGCAATGTGCGACATAATAAAGTGGCTTTTTTGGGCAATACCTTTCCCTTTGAAGTTATAATTAATGCCCGCCAATGTGGTGGTGAAAAGAGTTTGCTTACCATAAGCAATGATTCGGCTGTGGTCTATTCTAAAAACATTTCCATTTCAGGAAATAACTATTATTTAAAAGTTCCTGTTTTTTTAGATGCCAAAGAAAAGGGAATACAAAAATATACGGTACGATTATCTGAATTGGATGATGAAATCAGTACAAGCAATAATACGCGCAATGTGTTTATTGAAGTATCTGAATCAAAGCAAAAAATATTGGTGCTGGTCAATGCACCGCATCCTGATGTGTCTGCATTTAAATCAGCAGTAGAATCAAATCAGAATTATGAAGTAGATATTCGCAAGGCTAAGAACTTTAGTGCTCCCTTAAATGATTATAATTTGGTTGTGCTGCATGGATTGCCTTCTGCAAATAATAAAGCTGCCAATGTAATGGAGCAGTTGAAGCGTTTGGGAGTTTCGCAATTGTTTATTGTAAGCAACCAAACTGCCATCAATGATTTTAATGCCCTAAACACCGGACTTACGATTACAGAAAGCAAGGGCAAGGTAAATGAGGTGTTGCCACTCTTAAACAGCAATTTCTCATTGTTTACACTGGATGAAAAAACAAGCCGATTGGTAAGTAACTTTCCTCCGTTAACGGCACCTTTTGGAACCTACAAGGCATCTGCCAGTAACTATTCACTCATGAATCAGAAGATTGGGGTGGTGAATACGGATAATCCATTGGTCTTGTTTAATGTGGGCGATAATAACAAAACAGGTGTAATTGCAGGAGAAGGTTTGTGGCGTTGGAAGTTGTTTGAATATTCAGATAAAAACTCACATGAGGTATTTAATGAACTCATGATAAAAATGGTTCAATACTTATCCATTCGCGAAAAGAAATCGAGCTTTCGTGTAAATACCAAAACCAACTTTAATGAAAATGAACCACTCATTTTTGATGCCAAGCTATATAATGAAAGTGATGAGTTAATTAACGAACCGGAAGTGAGACTGAACATTAAGGATGGAAACGGAAAGTCGTATCCCTTTACATTTAGTAAAACAGAAAAGGCCTATTCTTTGAATGCAGGCTATTTTCCGGTTGGCTATTACCGATATACGGCCACTACTAAAATTGGTGAGCAATTATACAGCCGAGGAGGAGAGTTTAGCATTAGTGCATTGCAATTAGAAACAGCGGTTACGGTTGCAGACCACACCTGGATGCAGCAAATTGCCAATGAAACAGGAGGAGAGTTATTGTATCCTTCACAGATTAATCAACTCAATAGTCTCATCACATCCAGAGAGGATATAGTGCCCGTTACATACATGCAGGATAAGCTCAAAGACCTTATCAATTTGAAATGGGTTTTTTTCTTATTGGTTATCTTGCTATCAATAGAATGGTTTCTGCGCAAAAGAAGCGGAGCCTATTAAGCCAAGAACATGTTATATATATTAATAGCAATTGTGTTAATCAGTTATGGACTGTCTAAAGTATTAGACTGGTTAAATAACAAGAATTGGAGTGATACGGTTCCTGCAGAGTTAGAAGGAATAATAGACGCAGAAAAGTACAAGCGATCTCAAGAGTACCATAAAGAAAAAGAAAAGCTTGGGAATGTATCAGGAGTGTTGAGCACTGCAACCATGCTTGTTTTATTATACACCGGTTTTTTTGGTTGGTATGATGGGTTCACAGAGAATATAAATGCTAATCCAATATGGCACACCTTATTATTCTTCGGAATTTTAGGATTGGCATCGGATTTACTTTCTATGCCATTTCAATTATACAACACCTTTAAGATAGAGGAGAAGTACGGTTTTAATAAGTCAACGGTTAAGCTGTTCTTTATGGATAAAATTAAAGGATACTTGCTGGGTGGCTTAATTGGTGGGGCTTTGATGGCATTATTTGTTTGGTTTTATCAGCAAACAGGCACCAACTTTTGGTTATGGATGTGGATTGCAGTGAGTGGTTTTACCATCATAATGGCTATGTTCTATACTTCCTTAATCCTGCCAATATTTAATAAACTAAAACCTTTAGAAGAAAGCAGTTTAAGAACAGCTATTGAAACCTACGCTGCCAAAGTTGGCTTTCAGTTGAATAACATTTTTGTAATGGATGGTTCTAAGCGTTCTGCAAAAGCTAATGCATTTTTTAGTGGCTTGGGTAAGAAAAAGAAAATTGTCTTGTATGATACCTTAATTGAAAAACATACTGAAGATGAATTGGTGTCTATACTTGCGCATGAAGTTGGACATTATAAAAAGAAACACACCCTTTTAGGTATTGCCATGAGTGTGGTGACTACAGGAATCACTTTGTTTATATTATCTCTTTTAATTAATAACGGTGCCCTTACTGAAGCACTTGGCGGAACTGATGTTTCCTTTCGTTTAGGATTGTTGGCTTTTGGAATTTTGTATTCTCCGGTTTCAACCATTACGGGTTTAATTGCTAACGCAGTTTCGCGTAAGAATGAATTTGAAGCAGATAATTATGCAAAAACGACCTATTCGGGAGAGGCATTACAAAGTGCACTTAAACGATTATCTGTAGATCACTTGAGTAACTTACAACCACATCCGGCTTTTGTGTTTTTTCATTATTCGCATCCACCATTGTTGCAGCGCTTAAAAGCATTAGCAGCTTAAGGTTTATCACCAGTAAAAGTAACAACAGCCATTTTGGTTCTATCTGCATTAAAATGAATGCGATAAAAATTTCCTAGATCTTCTTTAAAACCTTTGACCTTTTTCCATTTCTTTTTATGAATGTCGAAGCAGTATAGAGATCCATTATCTGCCATAATAATTTGTCTTATGTTTAACCAGGCAAAGTCTTCATTCTGATTGTAAACAGGCCCAATCTCCACGTTTTCCTTGGTTCTAAGGTCATATCTCTTAATCACCCAATTGCTGGTATCTGTCTTACTTACATAGCTTAAGTCATTGCTATTTGGTACACGTTGCAAGCATCTGCCTATGTTAGTATCTATTTTGTAAAGTCTGTTATTGTCTTTATTGCCAATGTGCAGATTAAATGTTTCTTCCAAACGAAACATGGCAACATGGTTTTCATTTAACCAACAGTGGTAACCAATATCATCCACACTGGTAAGCAGCATTTCCGGTGGCTTTCTGCTAAAGGGATACAATTGATATAAACGTTGTGTTGAGTCTTGGTCAACTCGTACAGTTGTAATTGCTGTAGAACCTTGAATTGGAGTAGGAGAGTACTCACTTTCTTTTGTTCTGGTAACCTGTTGGGTTTTCATAGTTTCTAGATCTACGCGAAAAATATCTGCCTGTTCTTTATCTGCAATAGCAGTGTAGTAAAGGTACTTTCCATCCTGACTAAAGTAGGGTTGATTGTCATAACCCGGGTTATCAGTAACTTTTACCGGATTTATAAATTTGGCTTTATTGTTTTTAACAACAATGTCCAGCATATAAATATCAGTTTGTGGTATTTGCGCATAAGAACTTGTGCTTATAGCAATAAGCAAAAGGATAAGAAGCGAATACTTGAGTTTATTGAATGTTTGCATTGTCTCGTTTTTTAAGTTTGGTTAAATCGATAAGAACATTTTGATTGCTCTTGCTCATAGTTGCTTTGTTAAAAGTGTTCAACTTGATAATACTATCATTTATTGTAATTACTTGTACTGAATCAAATGCTTTTTCAAATTCTATGTTTCTGGCGAGGGTTCTGTGAAAGCTACCCAGTTTTTTGCTCACTTTATAAATATGCTGTCCTTCTGATTGCTTCAACAATGGGTCTTGCTTTATCAAGAATAAGTTGTCATCCAAATTGAATTCTACTTCTTCCGGCATTTCGGTTTGGGTAATAAATGTAATGACCAATGAAGGTTTCACAACAAATACAAGTATGGAACATACAAATAGTGCAGTATAGATTTTATACAGGATGTAAACGTTTACTCTTATTAATAAGCCAAACAGAATTAAACCGGTACAAAAGAAACCAAGAAATGTGATTGAAGCACCATCAGTATAAGAGAAGAGCTTATCTAAAAAAAATGATAATAGCGCTAATACATGAAATGTGCCAACTAATAGTGTATAAGGATTAAACCGTTTGGTTACTATTGCCAAAATCAGAGCTAACATCGCACTGATAATATACGCAGACATTGCTGTTATGAATAAACTATTATCCACTCTTAGAATTTAAAACTTTTTGGAGTGCATACATTTCGTCCCTGTTTCTTGCAGCTTCAATAAAATCAAGTTCTTTAGCTGCCGCTTCCATGGCTTTCTTAGATTTTGCAATAGCAGTGCGCAATTGCTCCTTGCTCATGTACTGCACAATTGGGTCCGCAGCAATATCAATGTGGTCAGATTCTACATAAGCACCGTTTTCACTGTATTTGGTATCTACCACTGTAGTCTGGCCAATAATGGCGTCTTTCGTTTTTTTAATGGTGGTAGGAGTGATGGAGTGCTTCTCATTATATGCCAATTGCTTTTCTCTTCTTCTATTGGTTTCATCAATGGTGCGCTTCATTGAATCTGTCATCTTATCTGCATACATAATTACTTTTCCTTCAGAGTTTCTTGCGGCCCTACCGGATATTTGAGTCAGTGAACGATTAGAACGTAAAAAGCCTTCTTTGTCTGCATCTAAAATGGCTACCAGTGCAACTTCTGGTAAGTCTAATCCTTCTCTTAATAAATTAATTCCAACCAATACATCAAATACACCCAAACGCAAGTCACGCAATATCTCTACGCGGTCTAGTGTATCTACTTCTGAATGAATATATCTGCTTCGAATATTCAGTTTTAACAAGTATTTGTTTAGTTCTTCTGACATTCGTTTGGTAAGCGTAGTCACCAAAACCCTGTGTTCTTTGTCAACTGCTTGTTGAATCTCATCCAGTAAATCATCAATTTGATTTACGCATGGTCTTACTTCTATAACAGGGTCTAACAAACCGGTTGGACGAATCACTTGTTCAGTTATTACACCTTCTGTTCGCATCAATTCATAATCACCGGGAGTTGCGCTAACGTAAATGGTTTGTCCGGTTAAGTCTTCAAATTCTTCAAACTTCAGTGGTCTATTATCCATTGCAGCAGGCAATCGAAATCCATATTCCACTAGGCTTACTTTTCTAGAGCGGTCACCACCGTACATAGCTCGAATCTGTGGTATAGTAACATGGCTTTCATCTACAACTAATACATAATCATCAGGAAAGTAATCTAACAAACAGAATGGGCGCATGCCTTGGTTTCTTCCATCAAAATAACGAGAGTAATTTTCAATTCCTGAACAGTAACCCAATTCACGAATCATTTCTAAATCATAAACGACACGGTCTTCCAAGCGTTTTGCTTCAGCTTCCTTACCGGTTTCTCTAAAAAATTGCACCTGTTTTACCATGTCTGCTTGTATCTCAAATATGGCGTCCAGTTGCCTATCGGGACTGGTAACAAACAAGTTTGCAGGAAAAATAGAAAGGAAAGGAAGTTTCTCTATTCGCTTTCCACTGATTGGATCAATACTTTCCAGTTCCTCTATTTCATTTCCGAAGAAGGTTATTCTGTATGCAATGTCGGAGTATGCTAAAAACACATCTACTGTGTCTCCCTTTACTCTAAAATTACCCCGCTTAAAGTCAGCTGTGGTACGCGCATACAAGCCTTTCACTAGCTTATGCAAAAAATCATTTCTGGTTATAACATCACCGGTAGAAACGCGAATCACGCTCTCCATAAAATCAACCGGATTACCCATACCATAAATGCAGGAAACGGAAGACACAACAATGATGTCTTTCCTTCCGGAAAGCAGAGAAGAGGTAGTGCTTAATCTTAACTTTTCAATTTCTTCATTTATAGAAAGATCCTTTTCTATGTATGTATTAGACGAAGGAAGAAATGCTTCAGGTTGGTAGTAGTCATAGTATGACACAAAATATTCAACCGCATTATCTGGAAAGAACTGTTTGAACTCACCATACAGTTGTGCAGCTAAGGTCTTATTATGGCTTAGAACCAATGCAGGTCGCTGAGTTTTTTCTAGAATATTGGCAACAGTAAAGGTTTTACCGGAACCTGTAACGCCAAGCAAAACCTGAGATTCTTCCTTTTCATTCAGCCCTTTTACCAATTCATCAATGGCTTTTGGCTGATCTCCCGTTGGTTTGAAATCCGATATAAGCTTAAGGTCCAAGTAGTTATAGAAATTTAATTAATATATGTTGAAAAAGTGGCATTCATTCACCCCAATATTTTTACCCTGCTATAAATAATAATATTTTTGAGGCTCTGACAAATTAACGAATTATAAAAGAGCAATGAAAATTTTCAAATTCTTTTCAGTCCTGGCGCTAAGCTTAAGCATTTTCACAGCAACAAATGCCAGAACGGTAGAACATGTACCCGGTCAATTATTAATACAAGTAAACAGCAAAGCAGACTTGCAGCAAATAGTGAATGACCTGGCTGTTGTAGATGGAATGAATACCCAATTAAGAATTAATGGTATTGTTTCAGCACCTATGAAGGTTTGGTTAATTTCTTTCAACGAGACCATAATTGATGACAATTTGATGTTAGAAATAGTAAACAGTCATGCGCTAACAAAGGTTGTTCAGTTTAACCATGTTGTTTCGTTAAGAACAACTCCTAATGATGCACAATTTACCAGTCAGTGGCAATACATTAACACAGGTGCAAATGGTGGAACTATTGATGGAGATATTGATGCAGACAGCGCGTGGGATATTACAACAGGTGGTTTAACCATGCTTGGAGATAGCATTGTTGTGTGCGCACTGGATGATGGAATAGACATGAACCACTTAGACTTTGGAGATAACCGTTGGATTAATTATGCAGAAATACCAAATAACAATATTGATGATGACTTAAATGGATATGTGGATGATTATGATGGTTGGAACTCAGAAGACAGCAACGATAATATAGCTGGAGGTGGCCATGGAACACCGGTTGCCGGGATTATGGGAGCACAAGGAGATAATGGAACTGGAGTTACGGGTGTAAATTGGGATGTGAAAGTAATGGTGATTAAAAATGATTTTAATACCGTTGAATCTGAAGTTCTGGCGGCATATACGTATCCATTAGTGATGAGACAAATGTATAATGCAACCGATGGTGCTGAAGGTGCTTTTGTTGTAAGTACGAATGCTTCCTGGGGTGTAGATTTTGGACAGCCATCATCTGCTCCTTTGTGGTGTGCCATGTATGATACATTGGGTGCATATGGAATATTAAGTTGCGGTGCAACGATTAATGGCAATCAGAATGTAGACTTAGTTGGTGATTTGCCTACTGCATGTCCAAGTGACTTTTTAATTAGCGTTACCAATTGTGATAACACAGATAATAAAGTAACCAATGCCGGATATGGCGCAGTTACCATAGATTTAGGTGCACATTGTGCAGGTGCCTTTACCACTTCACAAGGTGGTGGCTATGGTGGTTTTGGAGGTACATCGGGTGCTACACCGCACGTTACCGGTGCCATTGGCTTGTTGTACTCTGCTCCTTGTTCAGGACTAATTACATTGGCTAAATCTGATCCTGCACAAGCCGCACTGGATGTAAAGCAATACATATTAGATGGAGTAGACCCAAACACAAGCTTAGCAGGAATTACAACAACGGGTGGTAGATTAAACTTACATAAAGCATTATTAGAGTTGTTGAATGATTGCGATTCATCGGCATGCATCGCTCCTTATTCTTTGGCCGCAAGTGGCGTTACCGATTCTAGTGCTACACTTACCTGGAATTCCATTTCAGATAGTACCTATACCATTCAATACAAATTAACATCTAGTTCTACTTGGATTACAATTACAGACACTGCACAATCGATATTATTAGGAAGTTTGCAGGCTTGCTCTGAATATGAATTTAGAGTGGCGGTTCAATGTGATACCAGCGTTAGTTCATATTCTAATCCTGTGGTATTTAAAACAGACAGATGTTGCGTAGCTCCAAGTTCATTGGTTGCGACTAGTCCTACTGCTACAGATGTTTCATTGAATTGGAACGATGTATTGGCAGCTGTAAATTATTCTGTTCAGTACAGAGATACCAGCAGTGCTGTGTGGACCATTGTTAATGGGCTAAGTGCAAGCCCGTTCAGCTTAACCGGATTGGATTCATGCACCGTGTATGAAGTGGCTATAGGAACCAACTGTGATACCGGGGCTACCATATTTGGTAATCCAACCTTGTTTGCAACAACAGCTTGTGGAGCCTGTATTGATTTACCTTATTGCAATAGCATAAGCAATAATGCTACTGAAGAGTGGATTAGCAATGTAACAATTGGAAGCATTAATAATACAACCATGTCTGATGGCGGGTATGGCGATTATACTCACTTATCAACCATGTTAACACAAGGAAGCAGTTATGCAATTTCTTTAACTCCTGATTTTAATTCATTCCAGTATGACGAGTACTTTAGGGTTTGGATAGATTATAACCAGGATGGAGATTTTGGAGATGTAGGTGAATTGGTTTTCGATCCGAATACAGCAGCAACAAACACGATTACAGGCAATATAAGCATACCAGCCACCGCTACATTGGGTACAACACGCATGCGAGTGAGCATGAAATACAACAGTACATCTACAGAATGTGAAACAGCCGGTTCATTTGGTTTTGGTGAAGTTGAAGACTATTGTGTATTTATTGATTTTGGTACAGGTACAGAGGTTGTGAATAACAGCTTAATAAATGTTTATCCGAACCCAACATCAAACTACTTAAACATAGAAATTCGTGACTCTGAATTACTGTCGAAAGCGAAACTTGAAATATATAACGGTATTGGTGAGTTGGTTTTAGATGAAAAGTTGGTGAATTTTTATAATCAAATTTATTTGAAATCATTAGAAAGCGGTGTGTATTATTATAAAATAGTGAATAATGGCGGAGTATTGACTTCAAATAAACTCATAATTATAAATTAGAAAAGAATAGGCATAATATTTGTTTATCATTATATAGTTTAATTTAAAATCTTTTTAACATGAATTACAAAACATTTGGAACATTTCTAGTTAGTGTACTACTAATTAATGCATTTATCATTTTTACCGGATCTAGTAAAATAGCCAACAGTGAAGCTGTTTACGAAAGAGCACCTTTACATACTGTAAAGTATGTAGCAGACCTTGAAAAAACTACTGTTACCTGGAAAGGAACAAAGCCAACAGGTGAGCACATGGGTACTTTAAAATTGAAAGAAGGATATGTGATGAACGACCATGGAAACATTAATAATGGCAGGTTCATTATGGACATGACCAGTATTGTTTGTACAGATATTGAGGACGAAGAAATGCGTGGTAAATTGGAAGGACATTTAAAGTCTGAAGATTTTTTCAACACAACTGAATTTCCTGATGCCTTTCTTCAAATTAAAAAAATAGAGCCTTCTGAAGGTATTGAAGGTGTTACAAATAATGTAATAGCAGATTTAACGATAAAGGGAAAGACTGCCACATTAAATATACCTGCAAATATTTCGTGGGAGCGAAACAGTATGTTTGTTTATGCAGAGTTTACATTTGATAGAAGTAAATTTGATGTGAAGTATGGTTCAAAATCATT
>JABDLV010000199.1 GCA_013001815.1 Bacteroidia bacterium | reverse complement strand
CCCCAGAACATTGCTTTAATATGGATTCGAAGGCTTTTAGCTTTCTTGCCTCGCGCTTGTAATACATTCTATGCGCGAGCTTTGATTCATTTTTAGCCAAGTGCCTATAATAATCATGCTCAACATTGTGCGTTCGAACATATACTTTTCGCTCTTTAAGATTTAGGTGTTTGATAACTCCGGCTGTATGCAAGCCCTCACAGATAATCGGATAGTTGTCTTTATTGAGGTTAGCTATTAACTGCTCACTATTTCTTGTACCAACTATATACGGAGTTCTTGAAAATAACAAAAACTTACTCTTACTTCTTTTATAATAAGTAACCGATTCACAAATTTTATCTAACTGATTATTTCTTGGTCTTCCATATTCAAAACAATGCAAATGAATTTTTATGCCCATTTTTTGAAGTTCCACTGCTTTATAATAAATATCTATTACCCCACCATAATTTGGAGGATATGGAACGTCAAAAGCAATTAAATGAATTTGTTTATTACTAGAACCCACTGAAAATTTCTTTTAATTTTTTTTCTTCATTTTCCCATGTTAATTCTTTGGCAGCAAGCATTGAATTTTTCTTTAACACATTCAATTTCTCTTCATCTCCAATTAACTCATTTATAACATCAGCAATATGCTCCGGGTTATGGTTTTTGATAATTACACCAACATTATATTCCCGCACAACCCTTGCCACTTCTACTAAATCGCTTGCTAACACAGCAATGCCCGCCTGCACATAATTAAATATTTTGTTCGGTAAACTATACCGATAGTTCATATTTGTATCCTTATCTACAGTTAAACCCACATCGCACAGCGTAGTATACTTTGCCAATTCTTCAAATGGAACTTTCGCAATAAACTTAACCTTGTTCTGCAAATTCATTTCTTTAACCATTTCCTTCAAAATATCTAAAACATCACCGGAACCAATGATTAAAAGCACTGCATTTTCTACAAATTGCATTGCCTGTACTACCTCCTCAACACCTCTATCTATATTTATACCGGTACCTTGCACCACCAATAACTTTTTATCTGTTGGCAAACCCAATTTCTCTTTTTCTGTTTTTGCATTTTCAATTTTATAGCTAAAAACCGGAGGAACGTTTCTTATTACTTCAACTTCCCGATTATATTTCTCTTTGTATAATTTTGCAATTGATTCGTTGACAGTATACATGCGACTTGCACCAGGTAAACACATTTTTTCGATTTTAATCCAGGTGTTTTTGGCAAAAGCCCTGCCTTGTAATTCAGGCACTTCTGTAAAATACTCGTGACTGTCATACACTACTGATTTCCCCTTAACCTTTGCTGCCAAGTGGTTTGCAAGCAACGAATCTAAATCATTCGCTAGCAGGAAATCAAAAGAATGAAAGAGTAAATAGAAAAATAATCTCAAGTTATATTCAGCATAAAACAATGCACCTTTATTAAACAGCAATTTAAATCTATGGGTTGAGTAACTCCTGTTTAATTCTGTACTGTCTTTTCTTTTTCTTCCAACAACAACAACATCAAACCCCATTTTAACTAGAGATGTACAAACTTTATGCACACGCTGGTCGTTACTAATGTCATTGGTAACAGACACAATTATTTTTTTATTCGCCAAGAGTGTTATCTAATCAAGAATTAAAAATTAGAACGTATTGCTTCAACAGGATTTAATTTAGAAGCCATAAGTGCCGGAACTATACCTGCTATAACTCCAATAATTGCAGATATACTCAATCCGAGTATTATATTTCCTGAGGTTAACATTAAATCAAAATCTAATGCTCTTGTTGCAATGAATGAACCAACAAAAATTAAAAACAAACCAATACTCCCTCCAATTAAACAAAGAACAACAGCTTCTGTTAAAAATTGAGTGAGTATAAAATTATTTTTTGCCCCTAGTGCTTTTTGTATTCCAATTAAATTGGTTCTTTCTTTAACTGAAACAAACATAATGTTAGCAATACCGAAACCACCAACAATAACAGAAAACAGCCCTATAACCCAACCGGCACTGGTAATAAAATCAAATATTCCGCCAATTTGATTAGACAATAATTTTGATTCATTAAGCGCAAAATTATCTTCTTCCACCGGCCTTAACCTTCTAATCGATCGCATAGCTCCAGTTAACTCATCAATCAATACATCATTTTCTATTCCATCTTTTCCCTTAGCCATAATCATGGGCTGCATTCTTTCACTCTTTATGTCATACAATTTTCTCAAAAAATTTATAGGAACTAATATTTGTTCATCTAATGAGTTTCCTAAAATACTTGTACCCTCTTTTTGAAATACGCCAACCACTTTCATTTTTCTTCCCAATAGTGTAACGGTTTTATCCAAACTATTTGCCCCATCAAATAAGTTTTCTTCTATTGTTGCACCAATAATACAAAGTGGTTTTCCAGCTACAGATTCTCCTTCGGTAAAATACCTTCCCTCTTTTAAATCAAACTGTTTTATTTTTGCATAATCATGAGAAACCGCTGCAACTGTTGCATTTTCAATTGATGAACTTCTATGCTTTGCTACTTTATTTTCTAAAAAAGCCATTAATGTAAACGCGTCAAATGCTACTGTTCTTTTTTCAAGCAATTCTAATTCCTTCATACCCGGCAATGGTCTTTGCCAATATTTCCACCATGGATAATCTGACGTAAAACCCCAAGGCCATTTCTGAATATAAATGACGTTATCACCTAATGATTCTACGCTGGTTCTAACATTTCTTTCCAGCGCATCAACTA
>JABDLV010000198.1 GCA_013001815.1 Bacteroidia bacterium | reverse complement strand
GCCGTTAACAGATGCACAAAATTACTTATTATTGTTGAAATTATACGTCAACATGAAAGCAAATAAAGCAAAAGATACATTAGCCGTTCTCACTGAATTTGTATTACCAAATGATACTAATACACTTGGCAATTTAATGGGTGGCAGGTTGTTGCACTGGATGGATATTGCTGCTGCTATTTCTGCTCATCGTCATTGTAGAAGGGTGGTTGTTACTGCATCGGTAAATAATGTATCCTTTAACATGCCAATTAAGCTGGGAAGTATTGTAACAGTTGAATCAAAAGTGAGCAGAGCATTTACTTCATCTATGGAATGCTTTATGGAAGTTTCAATTGAAGACCCTAACACCGGTGAAATAACAAAAAGTCATGAGGCGATTTATACTTTTGTTGCAGTTGATCAATTAGGTAATCCGATTAATGTCCCGGAGCTCATACCCGAAACCGATGAGGAAAAAGAAAGGTATGAAGGTGCACTTAGAAGAAAGCAGCTATCGCTTATTCTTGCAGGCAAAATGAAGCCCGATGATGCCTCTGAATTGAAAGCGTTATTTACTTAACAGCTTCAATTAATTTTTCTTCATCTATCAACTGCATACATTTAAAATGGCCCTTTGGACAACGAGGGTAGCCAATCTTAGAACAAGGCCTGCAAGACAGTTCATTTACTTGCAGCATGGTTGAGTCACCATCGCCATTTTTAAAATAAGGATACATACCAAACTCGGGTATGGTATTGCCCCAAACTGATATAATTTTTTTGTTGTATGCTGCTGCTATATGCATTAAGCCTGTGTCATGCGTTATAATGCTTTCGGCCTGCTTTACTAAAGATGCAGACTGGCCAATGGTATATTTTCCGCAGGCATTGTAAATAGAAATTTTGCTTTCTGAAATTATTTTTTCGGCATTATTAGCATCCTCTTTTCCGCCAAGCAATACAACCGGTTTGTTCAGTTTATTAATTACGCTTATAATTTTGTTTACTGGTAATTTTTTAGTGTAATGCGCAGCACCAATGACAAAACCGATATAACCTGATTTAAATTCAGGTGGCAACGTGTTAACATCAACAACATCATTGGGGTTGATATGGTATTCTAATCCTTGATTATCATTGTTTACATCAATAGCATGCAGCGCATTAAAATATCTATCTACAATGCTAATGTGTGGTAATTTGTAAATGTTGAAATTGACCAATAACCACTTTTCATAATTTAGTTTATGAAACGTAATTCGTTTTACACCCAATCTTGATGAAAGAACTCTAGTCCTGATATTATTATGCAAGTCAATAATCAAATCATAGTTTTCCTTCTTCAGTTCACTTAATAGTGCCTTTAAACTGTTTTCTAAATAAAAGTGTTTGTCAATATGAGGGTTATGTTCTAATACTTCACTAAATCTTTCTTTGCATACATAATGCACCTCTACACCATCAACCTGATTTTTAACGCAGCGTATTACAGGTGTGGTTAAAACCAAATCGCCAATAGAGCTAAATCGAATAATGAGTATTTTTTTCAATGTTAATTTTAATGCAAATATTTTTGCATTTTGGTCAGGTGTAAATTTAGCTTGCAATTTATAGATAAAAATACTTTTGATGCTTATTGATTCACATATTCATTTATATGCCGACCAGTTTAAATCAGATATTGATGATTTAATTAAAGAGGCAATAGAGAAGGATATTCAGGCATTTGTACTGCCTAATATTGATAGTTCAAGCATTGATGATATGTTGCATTTATCAAGGACGTATCCTAGTAGCTGCTTTGCTTGCATGGGGCTGCACCCGTGTAGTGTAAAAGAAAATTACAAGGATGAATTGGATTCAGTGAGGTCATATTTGATCGATAATAAGAATAAATTTTATGCAGTTGGTGAGTTGGGTATTGATATGTACTGGGATAAATCAACTTTAGAAATTCAGAAAAAAGCTTTGGTACAGCAAATGGAATGGGCGTCAGAATTGGACTTGCCTATTATAATCCACTCAAGAGAAGCCACAAGTATTGTAATAGATGTAATTAAAGAACATAAGAGTTTAAAAAACGTTGGCGTTTTTCACTGTTTTTCTGATTCTGAAAAAGAAGCGAATCAAATAATTGATTTAGGGTTTAAGCTTGGGATTGGCGGAGTGCTTACTTTTAAAAACGGTGGCCTTGATAAAGCTCTTGCTAATATTGACTTAGAGCAGATTATTTTAGAAACAGACGGACCCTATTTGGCACCTGTTCCTTACCGTGGAAAAAGAAACGAACCTGCATATGTTGAATTAATTGCAAAAAAGTTAGCAGAGTTAAAACAAATGAATTTGCAAGAAGTTGCAGATATTACCACGGCAAATAGTATTCAATTATTTAAGTTGCCCATTAATGAAAAAAAGTAAAGTATTAATAATCTATACAGGCGGAACAATTGGAATGGTACAAGATGTCGATTCCGGTTCCTTAAAACCTTTTAGTTTTTCATCTATCGCTAAACAAATTCCTGAGCTAAAAAAGTTTAACTGCAGCATTAAGGCAGTATCGTTTAAAGAACCTATAGATTCATCTAACATGAATCCAAGTCACTGGGTTGAAATGGCAAGCGTTATTGAAAAAAATTATGCTAAGTATGATGGATTCGTAATCTTACATGGCTCCGATACTATGGCCTATTCAGCTAGTGCACTTAGTTTTGTTTTTGAGAATTTGGCCAAGTCAATAATTCTCACCGGTTCACAATTACCGGTTGGTGAAATTAGAACAGATGCTAAGGAAAATTTAATTACTGCAGTTGAAATTGCCGCATCAAAACATAAAGAAAAATCAATCGTTCCGGAAGTTTGTATTTATTTCGACTACCAACTTTTTAGAGGCAATCGAGCTGTTAAATTTTCAAGTACAAAGTTTGAAGCATTTCAATCTTTTAATTTCCCCATTTTGGCAGAGGCAGGTGTGAATATTACTTACAATACCGATGATATTTTAAAACCACCTAAAAAGAAATTAGTCGTTCATAAGAAGTTTTGTAATGAAATTGCAATAATTCATTTTTTCCCGGGTATTACGAGTGACTATGTATCCAATATTTTACAAAACCAACGTTTAAAAGCTGTCATTCTTAAAACATTTGGTGCGGGTAATGCTCCAAAAATTGATTGGCTTGCAAAGGAGGTTAAGAATGCGGTGAAGGAAGGAAAGATTGTATTCAATGTGTCTCAATGTGAAAGAGGAGAAATTACCCAAGGGAAATATGAAACCAGCAAGTGGTTAAAAGATGCGGGTGTAATTGCCGGAAAGGATATAACTACTGAGGCTGCCATTACCAAGTTAATGTATTTAATGGCAGGAGGTTATTCCAATACGAAAGTTAAAAAGCTATTAATGAGCAATTTACGGGGAGAAATGAGCCCGTAAATATCTTTTTAGCCTGAATTAAAATTTATTTAAATTGCGAATCCTTTTGCAAGAAAAAGGGCAACGGAGAGGTGTCCGAGTGGCTTAAGGAGCGTGCTTGGAAAGCACGTATACCGGAAACGGTATCGGGGGTTCGAATCCCTTCCTCTCCGCAATTAATAAGAAATATTGAACTGAATTATTTATATTCGAAACAAATTAAATTAACCTTTATTAAAATCTAATCATTTTACCATGAAAAAATTTATAACCTACTGTTTTATGATATTGGGAGTTGTGTTACTGGCTTCTTTAGATAACATGGCCATTGCACAAGAAGTGGCAGATGCAGAACGAAACTTTCATCAAATGTTAAAAGACAAGTTCATTGATGGTAACCCGATGTTTATGACTCCGGTACTTATCTGTTTAATTCTTGGTTTGGCAATTGTAATTGAAAGAATCATTTATCTGAACATGGCTACAACCAACAATGGAAAATTATTAGATGAAATTGAAGGAGCACTGAAATCCGGTGGAGTAGAAAGCGCAAAAAATATTTGTAGAGATACAAAAGGACCAGTAGCATCTATTTTTTATCAAGGTTTAGACCGTGCACATGAAGGAATTGATATTGCTGAAAAATCTGTTGTTTCTTACGGGGCAGTGGAAATGGGGCGATTAGAAAGAGGAATGATTTGGGTTTCTTTATTTATATCAATTGCACCAATGCTTGGATTCTTTGGAACTGTAGTAGGTATGGTACAAGCCTTTGATGATATTGAGTCGGCCGGTGATATTAGCCCTGCAGTTGTAGCAGGGGGTATTAAAGTGGCACTTTTAACCACATTAGCGGGTCTGTTAGTAGCAATTGTGTTGCAAGTATTTTACAACTACTTAGTTGCTAAGATTGATAACATCGTTAGTGGAATGGAAGATTCTTCTATTACATTAATAGATATGTTGGTTAAAAATAAAGTAAACTAAAAAGCTATAGCAATGATAGATTTAGGATTAATTATAGGATATATACTTTTTGTGCTTGCCGTACTCGGTGCTGTTGCATTCCCAATTTTGTATATGGTTAAACACCCAAAAGAAGCAAAAATGACTTTTATGGGGGTTGGTGCTATGTTGGTAATTTTTATTCTAGCTTATTTAGTGTCAGGTAGTGAAGTAACAGCTAAGTACGATTTGTTAAATGTAAATGGTTCTGAATCAAAACTGATTGGTGCCGGACTGATTACATCTTATATTGTTGGATTTATAACCATTGTCTTAACAGTAGGTTCTCAAGTTAAAAGCTTTATAGCAAATAGATAAACATGTCAAGGAAAAAAAGACATAGAGATGCACCTGCAATTAATGCAGGTTCAATGGCAGACATCGCATTCTTGCTGTTAGTATTCTTTTTGGTTGTAACCACTATGGATATTGACAAAGGAATTGTGACAAAACTGCCACCATGGCCGGAGAATGAAGATGAGGTTATGGAACCGGACGATGTAAATAGACGAAATATATATATCGTATTGGTTAATTCTCAAGACCAACTATTGGTAAATAATGAATATTATCAAATTGAAGATCTAAGAGAAGGGGCGAAAAATTTTATTGATAATAATGGAGTAAATCCTAAATTATCTGATAGTCCAAAAGATGCAATTGTTTCTTTGCAGAATGATAGAGGAACATCTTATGATATGTATGTGCGAGTTCAAAATGAATTGCGGGCATCCTACAGAGAGTTAAGAGATACGGAGTCAATGAACAAATTTGGGAAAGTCTATGCTGAACTTACAAAAGCACAGGGAAAGGAAATAAAGGATAAGTACCCAATGCGTTTATCTGAAGCAGAACCTGTAGATAAAGGAAAAAGATAATATGGCAAGATTTAAGAAAAAAGGTGGCTCAAGTTTGCCGGCAATTAGTACAGCATCGTTACCCGATATTGTATTTATGCTGTTATTCTTTTTTATGGTAACAACTACCATAAGACAATCAACAGTGTTGGTTAGGCAAAACATGCCAAAGGCAAGCGAAATTCAAAAACTGGAAAAGAAATCTTTAGTTAGCTACATTCATTGTGGAACTCCTAATACTGCTGCAGCAAGAGCACAACTTGGTTCGGAACCTCGTATTCAATTAAATGATGCATTTGCAGAGTTATCAGATATAGGGCCTTTTATTGAATTAGAGCGTAAGGAAATTCATGAGAAATTAAAATCTAAGATGACTGTATCTCTTAAGGTGGATAAAGAAACCAAAATGGGAATTGTAACAGACATTAAGCAGGAATTGAGAAAGGCAAACGCGCTAAAAGTTAACTACTCTGCTGTTCCGGGATATAATCCGAGAAGATAAAAGATTATAATCAACTATGAGATTGCGGATCGGTATTTAATGCCGGTCCGTTGTTGTTTTTGGCATAAATTAAAATGCTTGTTCTGTTTTTATACATATAGTATAGAATAAAAGCAACCAATATTGCACTGCTAATTATCATGGGTATGTGTTCTGGCTTTACACCAATCATTTCTTGTTCTATTCGAATATCCATTTTGTCAATTACAAATGCACTAACAACTACTGCAGTATTATGAATAAAATGAGCAATAATGGGCACCCATAATGAGCCGGACCAAACCAGCATATAGCCAAACATCGCACCCAATAACATGATTGGAATAAAATTATAAAGCTGCAGGTGAATCGCACTAAACAAAAAAGCAGTAATCCAAATGGCAACATGCTTGTTAAGAGCTGATGCAAATATTTTTTGTATCACGCCTCTAAACAATACTTCTTCACATACTGCAGCAACCACACCAACCATAAAAACATTTAATAACAAGCTACTAATATTGTCCATTACCATAAATGCTTCAATTGCATTCCCTTGTTCCTCTTGCATTGCATAAAACCAATTTTCTAATCTTTTTGCAAACTCCGGAACTGAAATATTGTTATTCAGTTCAACCAATAAATTAATTAGCGGAATTGAAAAAATAATAATTAGTACAGTTAAAAGAATAAGTTGAATCGAAGGCTTGATGTTTAAGTGTAAATACCCTTTTGGTGTTTTGCTTATTAAATAGATAACGAGTAAAGAAGGAATTAGAAACCCAAATATGTGAGTAGCGATTTGTATGATTTTTAGCCAAAACACCTTTGCCGGATCAGAAAAATCACGAATAGCATCCAAATTTGATACGCCTAGTTCTAAGTCAATAGACGCGATTATCATAGTTGCCATGGCTCCTGTCATCCCTAATAAAATCACTAAAAATAGCAGAAGCCCTAACTTAAAAAGAGCATTCTGGCTATAAAAAATGCCTCTTAGATTCATTTTCACTAATTTTGTGGCGTAAAATACAAATTACCTTGGTTACTATAGGAAATACTGAATTAAGCGAGTTCCCATTATTACTTGCTCCCATGGAGGATGTGAGTGATCCGCCTTTTAGGGCGCTTTGTAAAAAGCATGGGGCAGACTTGATGTATACGGAGTTTATTTCATCAGAAGGCTTAATACGTGATGCACACAAGAGTGTACATAAGCTTGATATTTACGATGAAGAAAGACCAATAGGCATACAAATTTTTGGCGGTAAGATTGATGTGATGAGACAAGCTGCTGAAATTGCTCAGGATGCAAAACCCGAATTGATTGATATTAATTTTGGTTGTCCGGTTAAAAAGGTAACCTGTAAAGGTGCGGGTGCAGGAATATTAAAAGACATTCCTTTAATGGTTAAGATGACCAAAGAAATAGTTGATTCCACTCACTTGCCTGTAACGGTAAAAACCAGATTGGGATGGGATCAGCAAACCATATTTATTGAAGAGGTAGCAGAGCGATTGCAAGACGTAGGAATACAAGCATTAACTGTTCACGGAAGAACCAGAGTACAAATGTATAAAGGCGTAGCAGACTGGACGAGAATCAGTGCAATAAAAGACAATCCAAGAATTACCATTCCAATTTTTGGTAATGGAGATGTAGATTCACCGGAGAAAGCAAAGCTAATGAAGGAGACCTATAATGTTGACGGAATAATGCTTGGAAGATCAACGATTGGTAATCCATGGATATTTAATCAAATTAAACATTATCTGAAAACTGGTAATCATTTAAGTGATCCCACATTAGAAGAGCGAGTGGAAGCATGCAGAGCTCATTTAGAAAAATCAATTGAATGGAAAGGCTTGCCACTTGGTGTTTTAGAAATGCGAAGACATTATGCGAATTATTTTAAAGGCTTTAGTCACTTTAAACCTATTAGAATGAAGCTGGTCACAGAAAGTGAGCCCGAAATTTTATTTAGTATCTTAAATGAAATTACAAACCAGTACCAAGAAGCGGTCGCTTAATTCAATTCATGATTAAATTTAATTTTTTTACCATTTCCTTGCTTATTGCTTTACTGATAAGCAGCTTATCTATTGCACAAGACGAAATACAACAAAGCTTAAACGGGAAATCATTACCTGCTAGCGGTACGCTAAGAGTTTTAGTATTGTTTGTTGAAATAGATTATGATGTGCGCCCTAATGCAGACCCACTAGATCCGAAAAAAGGAACAGAACTGTGGCCGAAGGGACAGTTGCCAAAGTGGAAGGATGATATGTTTGATCCTTTTCCAACAGAAAGCCCGAAAGCTAGAATGACTCGCTTTTTTCATGATTGTTCATTCGGTCAATTGAAAATTATTGGAGATTACTATGATGATGTCATCACTATAAAAGAAAGTGAAATAAATCAACCAATTCAGTACCATGTATTAAATAAATGGGTTATAAAAAAAGTTACCGAACAGGGTTTAAAAACACATAGTAATTTAGGTTTAAAGGATTTTGATTTGTGGACATTAACCAGAAATGGAATGCCTAAAGTTACTCCTTCAGTTGATGACCCATTGAAGCTAGACCATGTAATGGTTATTTATAGAAATTTTGCAAAGCAGCCAAGCGGCACAGGACGTGCAGCGCCAGGGCGATTTGGTAATTTATTTGGATTTAATACAGACTCCTATTCAATTTTTGGCGCATATTCAGATTTGCCATTCAATATGGCCAGGCATGAGTTTATTCATTTGGTATTGGGGGATAATAATTTTCATGCAGGTGGAGGTCAGTCTTATGGAACAAACTATTTTATACCTCAACAAGGTGGTTGGAGTATTTTAGGTGCAGCCAATAGTAGTTTAATGATTTGCAGTGCATGGGATAGAGATAGATTAGGCTGGGTTGGTCCGAATAAAAAGTATTCTTTAAGTGCACTGGATTTATTTGGAAAAGAAGTACGCACAGACTTAGATGGGAACAATGTTGAGCATGAAGGCATTTATGTTTTAAGAGATTTTGTAAGTACTGGAGATGCGTTACGAGTGAAACTACCCGGTATAAGAGATAATGAGTATCCGCAATGGATTTGGATTGAGAATCATCAAACAAAGGCCTTCAATGGATCAGAATTTGACACCTTTCAATTTGCTGAAGCCAAATGTGTAGATGATCCGGTACCGGGAATATATGCCTATATGCAAGTGGATAAGGACATAAAGGAGGGATCTAAATTATATTCCGGATATGGGGATTACATTAGGCCCATTCCTGCTACAGGCATGTATGACTTTGTGTTTTCTGAGGAAAAAATTCCAAACAGGTGCATAAATTCCAAACCAATGCAATCATTTGCAAGGGTGCCATCATTGCAGAATGCTTTAACAGGAAACCATATGTTGGAATTTCCGGTAGGTGATTTAAATGGAAATGGTTCAATTTCATCTAAGGAAGGAAGGATAATGGCAATTGAAAAAATAGGGAAGGATGAATATGTTTATCGTTTGCCTTACTTAGGGCATAGTGATATGGCATTTACAATGGATGGAAATAATGAGATTGGCATTGGCACTAATCCATCAGCGAATAATATGTATACATTGGTAAGTGCTGAACCTGGAACGCGGGGTGGAGTTTTAGGCAAGGACGGATTTGGTAAGCCAAACAATAGAATCATTTTTCTAAATGGTGTGTCAATTAAAATTTTAGAGAACTTAAGTGGAGGAAAAATAAAAGTTGAAGTAAAATTTAATCAAACTGAAATAAGCCGGAATACTCGCTGGTGTGCTGATAGCATTGTGCTACCCAATATTGCTAATGCGGAATATGACCTGCAAATAAAAAATAAATCTGTGCTTACGTTAGACCAAGGATTAACCGCTACAAGAATTATTAATCCTGTTGAGTTTGATAAAGAAAAAATATTTGCTAGTCCGACTCAGTTATTTGCTCAGCAAAACACAAAAATTTTAATTAACGAAAAATCAAAAGTGCAAGTGATCAATGGCAGTAAACTTGCCATGCTAGATAATAGTGTGCTTGTGTTGGACGAAGAATCTAAATTGGAAATTGACAAAACGAGTTTTTTGGTTTTAAGTAATCAGAGTAAGATTATTGTGAAGGGTAAATCAGAATTAATTATTAGAAATAAAACACTTTTTGAGGTGCTAAAAGAATTGAATGTTGTGGAGGTAGAAAGTGGAAAGTTCAGATACTGTCGATAATTACAAAGACAAATGTGCGCTTAAATAGCGCGTTACCAATTGGCGCGAAGTAAACCAGGCCCCTAGAGAGCCAATGATTCCAACTAGGGCAAAGACAGAAAGAAAATCGGTAAACATCATTTGTACCGGATAAGAATCTACCACAAATGATTCAGCATTTTCAATTGGTATTATACCAAATGTTTGTTGCAAAAAGCAAATCAGTCCGCCTAAAAATAAGCCTATAACAGCACCTGAAAGTGCAATTAGTAATCCTTCTAAGAAAAATATATTCTGAATTAACTTTTTATCAGCACCAAGGCTTACCAATGTAATGGCATCTTCTTTTTTATCAATGGTTAACATAGTCATTGAGCCAAGTATGTTAAAAGAAGAGATGAATAAAATAAAACCAAGTATCATATACACTGCCCATTTTTCTGATTTTAGAATCTTGTACAGAAAATCATGCTGCTCTAATCGATTGCTCGATTTATAATCAGAACCTAACAGTTCATTAATTTTGTTTTGTTCTGCTAATTGATTGACCCCTTCTTTAAAATTTATTTCAATTGAGCTTACGTTATTCTTTTGCCCAATTACTTTTCGTGCAAAGGAAATGGGAACCAGAACATATTTTGAATCAAAGTCTTGTTGTAGGGCAAAAATACCAGCAGGAGTAACGCTTTCAGCCCGAAAGGCATCCATTACATTTATGCCACCTTTATAATCTGCATTTGGAACATAAACATTTAGAATATTAAAAGGACTACTGAGAATGACAGATAGCTTCCACGCTATACCACTTCCAATAACTGCAAAGTTTTGTTCTTCTTCATTTAAAACAAATTCACCATCAATAATATTTTTCTTGAGGTTAATCATTTCTGTATAGTGTTCGCCTACTCCTTTTATTTTGGCAACACATTGGCGATCTCTATATTTTAACAATGCATTTTCTTCAAGTATCAAAGAAAAATTTTGAATGCTTTCTAAACTTTGAATGCGCTGCATGTTTGTTGCATTTGGATCAAAAAACTTTCCTTTAACAGGTGTTATTTTTAAATCGGCATCAAAAGAATCATACAGTGAGAGAACCAAACCACCAAAGCCGTTGAATACAGACAGTACAATAATTAAACCCATGGTACCAACCATTACGCCAACTACAGATATTGCTGAAATGATATTAATAACATTGTGCGATTTTTTAGAAATCAAATATCGCTTTGCTATAAACCAGGGTAAATTCACTTAAAAATGTATTGGATGTAGAATAAAACTAATCTAAATTTTCAGAATCAGGGCTTTCTGGTGGAATTTCAATTTTCTTGAAGATCTCATCCATTTTCTCATAATGGTCTAATGAATCGTCTATATAAAAAATCAATTCAGGTATTTTCCTCACTTGGTTTTTAATGCTTCTGCCCAATAAATTTCTTATTTCAGATTTATGGCTATTCATGGTTTCTAAAAATGCTGTGTGGTCTTTAACCTTGAACGGACTAAGGTAAATTTTAGCTACTCCCAAATCAGGACTAACTTTAACCAACGTTATGGTTACCATGGTATTTCCATAATAGGTGGTGCCGTATTTGGTAAAAATGCTGCTAATTTCTTTCTGAATTAGCTTGGCATATTTATTTTGTCTGGTAGTTGTCATATATAGGCTAAAAATACGAAAAGCAATACAATTCAAATGATTGAGTTATTAATAGCAATTTTATCTTTGCAACAGTGAAAAATTTCCTCAGAATTATAGC
>JABDLV010000195.1 GCA_013001815.1 Bacteroidia bacterium | reverse complement strand
GCTCTAAACAAAAGGTTTAAAGCAAAGATCACTTTCGTAAATCCAGTGATTGACCCGAATACCCGTACAGCAACAATTAGAACAGAAGTAAGCAACACCACCGGAAAGTTGAAACCTGAAATGTTCGTAACAGGTGAATTAGCGACTTACCAAAAATCAAATGTGCTTACAGTCCCTAAATCAGCCGTCTTGTGGACAGGACAACGGTCTGTTGTTTATGTAAAAATTCCTGATACAGACATTCCTTCATTTGAGTATAGAGAAATTGAAATTGCGGATGCTACGGCTTCTGGATATGCTGTTGTAAGCGGCTTAGCGTATGGCGAAGAAGTAGTGACCAATGGAGCATTTGTAATTGATGCTTCCGCACAATTAAACAATCAGGTCAGTATGATGAATAAAAATGTGATGGCGAAAAATGCTGTTCATTCCAACCATTTACCAGATTACACAAACACGACTCCGCAAAAATTTAAAGAGCAACTTACAACAATAGGAAGTAGTTATCTTTTATTGAAAGATGCCCTCGTTGCAAGCGATCAACAAAGAGCAGCAGAAAATGTAAAAGCTATTCTTGACAATACAGAAAAAGTAGATATGTCTTTAGTCAAAGACAAGGCACATATCTATTGGATGGAGCAATTAAAAGCAATTCAAGCTCACGGTAAAAAAATCGGTGAATCAGAAGATATAGAAGAACAGCGTAAACAATTCGATTTTCTATCACAAGCACTCATTAAGACTCTAAAAGTTTTCGGTGTAGAAGGTGACACTTTTTACGTGCAGCATTGCCCGATGGCCAATGACAATGACGGTGCTGCCTGGCTAAGTAAACACGAAAAAATTCTCAATCCATATTTCGGAGAAAAAATGCTCACTTGTGGAACAGTACAGGACACTATAGATATAAACTTCAAAAACCCACCAATGCAAGAGCAATCCAATGTTCAAGTCAATTTACATAATCACTAAAAAAAAGTAAAATGAAACAAACTATCATAATCGTATTAACAATTATTCCTTTTTTAGGATTTAGCCAAAACCAGTTATTCATACCTGATACCTTATCGGGTTCATCTATTGATCTCAACCTGCAAAATGCTCAGGTTGAGTTTTATCCCGGGTTTACCACAAATACAATTGGCTACAATCAAGACATTTTAGGTAAAACTCTAATCCTGGAAAAAGGAAATGAAATCACTTTTAATGTTACAAATAACTTGACTGAATCAACAACACTACATTGGCATGGCCTCCATGTTTCTGCTAAAAATGACGGAGGACCTCATACTGTTATTGAGGCTGGACAAACCTGGTCGCCTTCATTTACTGTTCTCGATAATGCTGCCACTTACTGGTATCACCCCCATTTACATGAACATACTGAAGAACAAGTTACAAGAGGAGCAGCTGGATTTATTATAGTAAAAGATAATGAGGAATCTCAATTGGAATTGCCTCGAACATACGGAATAGATGATTTTCCAATTGTTATCCAATCAAGAGCTTTTGATACAAATAAACAGTTAATGTGGGATACTGCATCAGATGATGTTCTGATGTGTAACGGAACTTTAGATGCCTACCTTGATGTACCTGCACAGGTTATCCGCCTACGCTTGCTCAATGGCTCTACTGAACGGGTTTATAATTTAGGGTTTCAAGCCAACATTAGCTTTTATCAGATAGCTTCTGATGGTGGGTTATTAAATGCTCCTGTTTCGCTGACGCGATTGAAGTTAGCACCAGGGGAAAGGGCAGAAATATTATTGGACTTATCTGTTCAACAAGGTCAATCTTTTAACCTGATGAGTTTTGCGTCTGAACTATCAAGTGGCATTTATGGGGCGACCAATCCAAGTGCAATGCCAATGGGTAGTATAGCGGGATACAGTAGTAATCAATTAAACGGAAGTGATTTTTCTATTCTTCAGTTAAATGTTGAAGCACCTACTACTAATCCTGTCTCTACAATTCCTTCTTTATTAATTAGCAATCAACCATATTTAGAATCTGATATAAATACCACTCGAAGTCTTTTGTTTCAGCCTGTTCAAATGGGACCGAATGGGATGTTAAACGGACCATTTGAAATTAATGGGGAAGTCTTTGACATGGAAGTTATTAATTACGAAATTCCTCTCAACAATACCGAAATATGGGAACTGACCAATATGACCGCCATTTCCCATCCCTTTCATATACACGATGTCCAGTTTTACATTTTAGACATTAACGGGAATCCTCCTCCTGCCAGTATGCAAGGCAAAAAGGATGTAGTGCTTGTTCCGCCAATGTTCGGCACGATACGGTTCATCACCAAGTTTGAAGATTTTGCAGATGAGGATACGCCCTATATGTATCATTGTCACATGCTCAGTCATGAAGATGAGGGGATGATGGGGCAGTTTATTGTATTTGACAAAACGACAAGCATTGATGAACAGGGTAAAGAATCTGTATCCATTTATCCCAATCCCGCTTCCCATATTATAAGACTGCATGGACTTACTCCTTCGACCATTGAACTCTTTAACGCATCCGGTCAGCTATTGGAAAGAAGAGAGTCGACAAATGACTACGAAGAATTTAATATGGCGAAATACGCAACTGGGCTTTACTTATTCAACATCAAAAACTCTGAATTTAATCATACTTACAAGGTCGTAAAAAAATAAAGATTATCGCTCATGAAAAAGTGCTGTCAAACAAACAATAAACCTTCAAAAAGGAAAAATGTCTTCAATAGAATCATTCTAATATTACTATTCACACATATACTGATGATATCAATTTACAAACTATTTAATTAAACATTTAAAATATTAACAATGAAAAATATTATTTTATTTCTCGGATTAAGCCTAATTGGCTTTACATTTAATGCAGATGCACAAAGCTGTTGTAGTTCTAACTCTAAGAAAAAGACCTGCCACAGTTCCGAATCTGGAACTTCAGAAAAATCTGCTTCCGTCAGTGATTTATCCAATCAATTGGCAACTAAAACCGACACAACCGTAACCAAAACATTTATGGTTTATGGCAATTGCGGAATGTGTGAGAAAACTATTGAAGGATCACTAAAAAATGTAGAAGGAGTAACACTTGCTGATTGGGATAAAGAAACTGATCAAATGAAAGTAACCTTTAATTCCGATCTAATTAATCTTGATGCTATCAAACAAAGAATTGCAGATGTAGGTTACGATAGCGAAACACACCGGGCAAAAGAAGAAGTATATAACAAATTACCGGGTTGCTGTCAATATGAACGGCCAAAAAACTAAATATCATTTTTTCACATTTAAATATTAAAACAATGACAAATTCAATATTCAAATTCGTAATCTTAGGACTATTTGCTATCGGGCTTACACTCACTTCGTGTGGTAACAAATCAAACAACAACACCAAAACAGAACGAACAGAAAAACAAGGAAAGGAATACACCTCAGCCTATGTATGCCCAATGCACTGCGAAGGAAGCGGAAGTGACAAAGCAGGCAAGTGTCCGGTTTGTAATATGGACTATGTAAAAAATGGCACCTATGCTTGCCCAATGCACCCTGAAATCACAGGTATCAAAGGTGACAAGTGTTCTAAATGTGGAATGGACTTAACACCCATTAGTGGAGACGACCACAAAGGTCATAATCATTAATAACTAATTAAAATACAGTAAAATGGAAAATTTAAATCAAAAGAAGTTTGCAATTGCAGTAGGTCTGGCTTCGGTAGTGATCTATTTAGGTTGCTTCTTAATTATGGCAATATTGGGAAAGGACAGTTTGGTGAAATTGTCAAATCTTCTTTTTCACGGAATGGATTTTAGCAATATTATTCGAATGAGTATTCCTATTGGTGAAACTGCCCTTGGGGTGATTGTATCATTTGTTTTTTGGGGAGCAATCGGGTATATCATTGCATTTATATATAACAGATTAAAATAATGGACAGCATAACACAAGCAACATTAGGGGCAGCGATTGGACAAGCCCTGCTCGGTAAGAAAATTGGCGGCAAAGCAGCCGTACTTGGTGCCATAGTGGCTACTATTCCTGACCTTGATGTTGTTTTGCTCCCACTCTACAATTCTTTGCAGCGAATAAGTATTCATAGGGGGTTTAGTCATTCCATATTGTTCAGCGTGTTCGGGGCACTACTTCTTACTTACATTTTAACAAGGATAAAATGGACAAAACAATTCTCCGTAAAGAGACTTTTTCTTTTCAATTGGCTGGCTCTCTTTACACATATTTTATTGGATGCATTTACAGCTTATGGTACACAGTTGTTTTTGCCTTTTAGCGATTACAGAGTAAGTTTTGACAGCATAAACATTGTAGATCCGGTTTATACATTTCCCTTACTCATTGGTTTAGTAATTACAGTTTATCACCAGTTAAAAAACAAAAAATGGAGTCGGGCAAACCACATTGGATTAGTCCTTAGCTCTGTCTATCTTCTATTCACTTTGGTAAATAAACAATTCGTGACAAATTCGATACAATCAGAATTAGTGGCGAATCACATTACCTATGACGAAATGAAAACAATTCCTGTGGGAGTTGGAAATATCAATTGGTATGGTGTAGCTAAGAGCAAGGACACCTTGTATATTGGTAAGTATTCTCGATTTAAAAACGAAGAAGTTGATTTTCATTCATTTCCAATCAATAATCATTTGCTGGCAGGTGTAAATCCAAAACTGAGCGAAAGACTAAAATGGTTTTCCCAAGACTTTTACACTGTTGCTGAGCAAGACGGAAAGGTTAGATTGTACAATCTACAATGCGATATGCAAGGGGTCAGAACTTATGGAAATTACAAAGCACCAACAGCATTTTATTTTGAAGTAACACCGCATTCAGATGGCTCTTATGAGTTAACAACGGGAATGCATCAAAGAAAATAACTATGAAAAAAGATTGTTGCAATACTCATAACAATAACCTTCCCGATAAGTCATTGAGCACAGGGAAG
>JABDLV010000187.1 GCA_013001815.1 Bacteroidia bacterium | reverse complement strand
CGCTATCCCTATGCCCTCCCCTCAGTACGATATGACAAAACGAAAAAGACACCCTGAACTCGTTTCAGGGTCTCCTACCACTTAGGGAGATGCTGAATCAAGATCAGCATGACGTCACTATTATATTTGCTGTAAGGCATCCTTCCCACCCTTGAGTGTATAAAAGGTAACGGCAGGGTATTTTTCATTTAGTTTGGTGCAAATGAGTTTACTTCTGCTTCCGCCTTGGCAGTAAACTAAGTAATTGTTGGGTTCTTCAAACTTGTAATCCCATTCAGTGAAATCACCCAAAGCCAGGCGTGTGGCATTACCTATGGGTTCTTCGTCTTCCCACTCATCTAATAAAGAAATTACTTTTAGGTTTTCTTTCTTAAGCAAGTCATCTAATTCTGTTGCTTCTATTTCGGTAATCATGGGTTTTGTTTTTGGTATATAAGTGCTCTCTTCCCAAATTTTTTGAACATCTATTTCTTGTTTCCTATTACAAGCAATAAACTGCTGCGAATAATTCAGCACATTGTAAATCATCATTCGGTTTTCCAGTCTATCATCTAAGTTTAAAAGCAGTTTCATTGCTTCGTTAGCTTGTATTAAGCCAAACATGCCGGCCAGTATATTGTACACACCAACATCATTACAAGAAGGAATTACGGCTTCGCTAATTTGCGGAAAGAAATTTCTTAAATGTGCTGATTTAAAATCCGGGTTATAAGTAAAAGCATAACCTTCGGTTTGGTGTATGCTGGCATAAACCAGTGCTTTGTTATTTAAAACACAGGCATCGTTAATTAAATACTTTGCATACAAATCATCAGTGCAGTCTAAGACTACATCTGCATCAGAAATAAGTGAATTAATGTTTTGTTTGGTCACTTTTTGTTGGTGACTGGTTACGGCAACAGCAGGATTTACCTGCTTTATGTGAGTGTGTAATTGCTCTACTTTAGAAGATGTATATTCCAAAGAAAAAAACACCTGCCGGTGCAAATTAGACACATCGGGTACATCATGATCTATGAGTGTGATACGCCCAATACCCGCAGCAGCAAGATATACAGCGGCAATAGAACCCAGACCACCACAGCCTATGATTACTATATGAGATTCAGAAAATTTTTGTTGTCCCGCTTTACCAATTTGAGGTAAGGTAATTTGTTTTTGATAGCGCTTTAAAAAATCATTCGGTTTCATTACCTATATCATTCAGTGCATCTTTGTACTCTTCGGGAGTATTCACATTTTGTATCAGACGCTCATCTTCTAATTCAACCACTTTTACATCTGAATTGATGATTACTTTACGAGGGCAAGATACACCTCTTGACATTAACTCCAAAAAGCGTTGATATGCCTTTGGCTCATAAATGGTAATTAAAGGCTCGGGGAATTCTTTGTTTATAGCTTTTACGGTAGTAGCAAATTTTGAAATATCTCTATTCTTAATCAGGGTATTGATTAATTCTTTATTTACAAATGGTAAATCGCATGAAATAACCAACCAGGCTGTATTTGGGTTATACATCATAGCAGAACAAATGGCACCAAACGGCCCCATGCCGGTTAACTTATCTCTTAAAATTGGATACTCTTGCGTTCCTTTATAGCCTTCTTGCTTTGAAATTATGGTTTTAAAACCCATATCTGATGTGAGTTTAGCGGTGTACAACTCATGAGGCATGCCGTGGTAATCCATTTGGCTCTTATCCTCACCCATTCTTTTGCTTTCACCACCTGCTAAAATTAAGGCGGTTACTTCAGGTCTTCTTTCGTTAAACTGCTTGGCAAAGTAATCTGTATATCCTTTAACATCATCAATATCATAAACAGGAATGTTTGTAGCATTCTCGCCCAACATGCTTTTTAGAAATGGAAACAACTCAGTATTGTTTTTCACTAGTATCATTTCCACATTATTGCAATCAGAAATTCTTCTTAACAAAGAACCTTCTTTTTCTTTATCTACAACTATAATTTGCTTACTAGCACGGTAATGATTTCCGTTAACTAACACGAAATCTGCTTCATTACACTGCATTTGAATTCCATACTCATCATTTAACATATGGAAATTGCAATTCACCATCATTTTACCAGATTTTGAATAAAAAGTAGTGTTTTCATCATCATGGTCTGCATCTACATAGATTGCCTTCAACTTAGACTGAGACAGCGTAAGCGTTTCTGAAATAGATTTAATGGTAGTGCAATCGGTACCAAGAATGGACCACTCATTTTTATGAAAGTGACCGGTAACCGCTTGCGCTAGTTTGGGATGTTTGTTATGTTCGTTTGAATTCACTTTTTCCACCTGTTTTATTTAAAAGTTTGACGTTGCTAATTTCAATATCGTGAGAAAGGCTTTTCAACATATCATACACTGTTAAGGCCGAAATAGTTACACCAGTTAAGGCCTCCATCTCTACACCTGTTTTACCCTGTGTTTTT
>JABDLV010000185.1 GCA_013001815.1 Bacteroidia bacterium | reverse complement strand
TCTCTAATGGATGTAGTCATGTTAAAACACTTCTCCTTTCCGTTTCCAATATGTTAACAATAAGAATCCAATTAATCCCCCACCTAAATGCGCAAAGTGTGCAATGCCGGTTGAGTAAAAAGGTTGTAAACCTGCAGCAAGGTCATATATTACCATTCCAATCACTAAGTATTTTGCCTTAATCGGTATTGGAATAAACATTAAATACAATTTCATGTTAGGGTAGATCATGGCAAAGGCCACAAACAAACCATAAATGGCTCCAGAAGCTCCAACAGTTCCACCGGAAAAAATAAAATATAAATTTTGTAGTTGGTCTTGCGTTGCAGGGAAGCTTTGACCTATTATATTTTTTCCTTGATGTTTAAACGCATCAATTACTTCTCTTGGAATGGAATCGGAAATGTATTGCAGTTCTACAAATGAGACTAAGTTGTTTATAATTCCTGCTCCAATTCCTGTTACCATATAAAATATTAAAAAGTTTTTTGAGCCCCATCTGTTTTCAAGCATAGAGCCAAACATCCATAAAGCAAACATGTTAAAGAATATGTGGCCAACATCGCCATGCATAAACATGTAACTGATGTATTGAAACGGGTAAAAGTATTTTGATTCAAAATAGTGCAGGCCTAATAATTCTGACAAATCGAATTGAAAGTTTGAACCTGCTACCAAGGTTGCCAGAAAGAAAAGTGCGTTAATAATAAGCAGATTCTTTACTACATCAGGAAGCATTGCGCCACCAATAAGATTATTTTGCTGAAAGGTCATTTCAAAAACACTAAGCTATAATATTACTAAAGTTTCCTATTAAAATGATTTTCAATTTCAGAAATACTCAACGAATAGAATGTGGGTTTACCAAAGGGGGAAAGATTTGGGTTTTTACAAGCTTTTAAATCACTAACCAATTGTTGTACTTGTAATTTACTTAATGGGGTAGTAGGTTTTACTGCTGCCACCAGGGCCGCAACCTTGCATATTTGCTCGTAAGGGCTAATGTGTTCTTTACCTGCATTGTTTTTATACTGATCAACTATGCTCTCAATAATAGAAACAGCCTGATTGGTTTTTAAATAATTAGGTATACCATGAATGATAAAAGCATTTTTCCCAAACGTTCTTATATCAAATCCAATATCATTTAAGTCGCTTAAAATTTCACTTAATAGAATGGCGTCTTTGGAATTGCATTCATAGGTAACAGGAAACAATTCTTGTTGTATGGTTTTGTCTTGTTTTTTGTGCAGAGCTAAATTTTTCTCGTATAAGACTCTTTGATGTGCCAATTGCTGGTTGTATATCACAAAAGCACTCGGTGTACATTCCATCACAAACCCATCTTTTAACTGAATCAGATTAATTTCATCAATTTCATTTTCAGTTTTCTCAATATCTAATTCGGTTTGTTCAGTGTTAGCATCTGTCTCTACTTCTGGCAATGCCTCATACAACTTTTTCCATTCTTGCTGATGTGCTTTTTTGCTAGGAGCACTTCCGCCACTAGTAACGTTAAATGGATTGTATTCTTTATTTATAGTAATGCCGGGTTCTACCACAGGCTTTTTTAAATCGGTTACACTCAACTCAAGATTTGGATCTTTTTCAAAATCCAATGATGGTGATATACTAAACTTTCCTAATGAAGTGGTAACGGCTGCACGCAGGATGGAGTAAATTGAGCGTTCATCATCAAACTTAATTTCTGTTTTAGTTGGATGAATATTAATGTCAATGTGTTTTGGGTCTATCTCTAAAAACAAAAAATAAGAAGGGAAGGTGCCTGCCGGTAAATTTTCTGAAAACGCTTTACTTACGGCATGATGCAGATAACCATCTTTAACAAACCTGCGGTTTACAAAGAAGTATTGTTCACCTCTTGTTTTACGAGCATACTCTGGTTTACCAATAAATCCGCTAATGTTTACAATGCTGGTATCTTCAGAAACCGGCACTAAACGCTCGTTAAAATTCTTACCAAATAAACCAACCAACCTTTGGCGCAGGTTACTTGGAGTCAAATGATATATTTCTTGATTATTGTGGTGAAGTGATAAATGCAATTCAGGATGTGCAATGGCAATTCGGTGAAACTCTTCCAGTAAGTGTCTTGTTTCTACCGGGTCCGATTTTAAAAAGTTTCTTCGGGCAGGTGTGTTGAAGAATAAGTTCTTAACCGATAACGAAGTTCCAACAGGGCACACTGCATCTTTTTGTGATTTAACGGTTCCTCCTTCAATTAAAATTTGAACACCGGTATCGTTATTTTTTTTTCTGGTTTTTAGTTCTACCTGTGCAATAGCAGCTATGGATGCCATTGCTTCGCCTCTAAATCCTTTGGTTTGCAGGCTTTGCAAGTCATTAGCTTCTTGTAATTTGCTGGTTGCATAGCGC
>JABDLV010000184.1 GCA_013001815.1 Bacteroidia bacterium | reverse complement strand
TGATATACTTTAAACCACGAATTTCCTAATGGGGCAACTGCTCCATTTACCGGAAAACGTACCCATACATCATTATGATCAGATACTTGCGGTGATGCAGATCTAAACTTAAATCGATAAGTACCAGGTGTTGTTATTTGTACTTGATAGGATAATATTCCATTTCCGGCAGGCTCAATTCCAAGCCATGTATTTCCATGATCCCACTCGTAGTATTCTGTACCAGTATAACCCGGCACACCCGTTTGAGAAGACCACTTACTTGCAGTAGGTGCTGATTCAACTTCAACCACTACTAAACCGTTTTGCTCCATAAAAGCTCCACAGTTTGTACCATTAGAACCTCCCCAGTTATATGTGTAAGGAGCAGTTCCACCGGCAACATTTAGTGATATTGAACCATCATTTAAAGCACATGTTTCATTAACAATTGTAGGTGTTGTATTAAAGTTTGCTTGCCCAGCGTTTAATCCAACCGAATAAGTTTGAGAGCTGGTGCAGTTTCCATTTTCAGTGATAACTACCGTATACGTTCCGGAATTTAGGTTAGTTAAATCTTCAGTTGTTGCACCATTAGACCATGAATAGGTATACGTTCCAGTTCCACTCAAGACCAAATCAATTTGTCCGTCACCTCCTATACAACCTTCATTAACAATTGTAGAATTCAGGGAATAGTTACCTGCAGAATTAAAGGGTACAATAAAACTGGTTTGTCCAATACAACCATTTGCATCTGTTACCGTGACAAAATAAGTTCCGGCCCCAACATTACTAATGGTACTTGAACTTGATCCATTTGACCAGTTGTATGTATAAGGAGCAGCTCCTCCGCCTACTGTTAAACTTACCGAACCATCAGATCCTGTGCAGGTTTCAGCAGCTACAGATTCATTATAATTGTAGTTGGCAGTTGTTGTGCTGCTAACGATAAATGTCTGCGTACTTACACAGCCATTGGCATCAGTTACTGTAGATATATAGTTACCTGCAGATAAATTTGTGTTGTTTGGTCCTGCAAAACCGTTAGACCAATTGTATGAATAACCTGCTGTTCCCCCTGATACATTTAATGATATCGATCCATCTACACCCGTACAAGACTCCGGTAAAATTGTTGATTGTTGATTGATGACACTTGGCTCCAATACATTTACATTGCTTGTGAATAAGCTTCCATTAAAATCAGTAACAGTAACAACATAAGTACCGGCCGCTAATTGCCCAACGCTTTGTGTACTTGCTCCTGTAGACCATGCAAACGTATATGGTGGTGTTCCGCTTAGAACAGTAACACTTGCCTGTCCATCTGCAAATCCGTTACATGTGACATCATTTACACTAATATTAACACTAACACTCACTAAGCTCGGATCTCTAACCAATGCTACCCAATCATTTCCGGTTAATCCACCGGGTGGTGTACCAATGTTTTTAACACCGGGGCCAGTAACAGTTAATACACTTCCGTTTTGTAAATTTCCACCAGTTCTTGGGTTATACCACTTAACATCATAGGAGTTTGTGTTAGAAGCTAAATTAATTGTAGGTATCGTATTGCTTGTTTTTAAATAGATGGCATACACTTCACCGGATTTCGCAAAACAAAATGCATCTCCACCTGAAGCTAAATTATTATCCGGCAACATTTCATGAAATGGTAATTCACTTTGAAAAAAGCTATTTGCATGTCTGGCAGTATTCCAAAAACTTTCTCTCAATCTAAAGTTTTCACAATCTAAGTCATTGTGGGCTTCATTATAACCAAAGTAGTATTCAGAACCGCCACCACCGGCCATTAAGCTACCCCAAACATGGTATTTCCTTCTGTTGTCATGATTGTTTCCTGCTCCATCCGGTTTTAATCCTACATCCGGAGGTCCAACTTCATCTGAATTTATTACCCATTTTCTTGATGTGCTATTTGACTGTCCTCTCCAGTTATTTGTAATATTAAAAACAGCGTCATTAATATTCGCACCGGAACAACATTGTATTTGAAATGAAGTTCCTCCTAAATGCGGGTTATTTAATAAAGAAGTGTATTTATGATATTCACCCGGGTAAGTATGCAATGTTAAAAATGTACTATATGGATGAGTGGTATAAATATTACTTAAGAAACTTTGCAATTGTGGAATTGAATTTGAGTTCTCTTCACCTAAATTCCAATTGATTGCTAGGTGATGTCCAAAACGTGCGATTAATTCTCTGTAATACAGTTTTCTTTGGTTTCCTAAATTTCCACCATCCAATAATTGATCATTCTCGGTTTCCTGAGTTACTAAATGCATCATAACACCTTTTTTCTCCATGTGAGAAAAAACTACATCCCATTGATCTAATTTAGATACATCATAACGTACTCTTTCACCATACGATGTCCATGGATACACTTCGCAACCATCCCCTTGTACATTCATAGTTAAGAAGTAAATTGAATTCACCTCTTTACTCGCCAAATAATTCACAGCACCAATAATGTTCTTTCCTTTTGAACCATGCCACACGGGGTCACCCGTGTTCCAATCATTCACATGTGCATCATAATGATGCAAGCCATCTTGATATCCTCCGGTTGCTAAATCATTTTGGCTACAACCATTATCTTGTGTGTTATCAAATTCAAAGTATCCTAAAAAGTTTTCAGGACTATCTGTTCCATTCTTTAAATATCGTTCGCCTGTTTCAGCAAATTGCAAATAGCGCTCATTTACATGTTCTAATCTTCCTTTTGCACGGAAATCGGGTGATTGTTTATCTGTTGGAGTAATTGTTAATGTACCTGTAATTCCATCCGGCTCCATTGAGGTACCGGCTGCAGCATTCACTGCAATTCCACCACCATATTCAAACGAAACAGTGTAATTCCATGTACCAATTTCATCTGGTGTAAAATGTACTCTCCATTTATTACCACCACTTGCACCAGATTCTTTAGCATACCCATCAGCAGCAAAATACCCGGGCACAACATATGTTTTTGAGCCATTGGTAAACGTAACGTTCATTCTATAATCCATAAATGGATTTACTGCATCTAGTTCATCAGCATAAGGACCTTCAAACGTTAATGTAGTTGTATGCCATTTTTTTGGTTCTCCGCAAACAACGACATCTCTGCTTGCTGCCCAATACAAACCACTCATTAAATGATCAATAAAATCTTGATCACCGGGATTGATAAAATCACTGGAGTGATGACCTAACGCAGTGTAAAAAGATCTGCCACCATTGTATTCTTTATACCAAGAAATTGGTCTTTGTGCATCATAGGTATTAGGACCTGTACTTCCAACTTCTAACAAGTTCAAATTGTTTGCATCCAAATATCCTCCCGGTCCACTCCAATAGTAATACTCATCTAATTTACTCCATGGAGCAGGCAAACCTTGCGTTAAAGGATTGGTACCAGTTAAAATAATATTCCCGGTATGGCTGATTCCTGTTGCTTTTGGATTCGATTGAGGAGTTGCACCAACCAAGGCATTATACCATGGCCATGTACCATCCGTATAGGTATCTGCCGCAGCATGAACACCAACAAAGCCGCCACCTTGCTGAATGTACTGCTCAAAACTTGTTCTTTGTGTTCCGGTTAATAAACCGTTACCTGCTGTATTTAAAAATACAACAACGGCATATTGCTCTAAATTACTTAAGCTATTAAATTCTGCACCCGTATTATCTACAGTAACCGTAAAATTATTTGTTGCTGCCAGTGATTGTAGCATGCTAATACCTGCACCTCTTGACGCATGGTCATCTGCACCGACTCCAACTTTGTTTAATACTAAAACTTTAAAATCTCCAGAGCATGTAAATACCGGTGCAGAAAACGCAACCGAGTTTGTCGACCCTCCACCACCTGATCCACCAGTTCCTCCACCTCCGGTACCACCAGTACCTCCTCCGGTTCCACCTCCACCATTCACAACATGAAACGTAATAGTTGTTGCAGTACCAGCTACTCCATTAAATTCTGGAGTTACAGTCAAATTTTGGTTTGAACCAATTGGTGCATTCCAAGGATTAAAATTTCCGGCTGCATCACCTGCTATGGCGTATGGTGCGCTGGCCTCGGAATGAATATTGTTACCGTTAAGATTAAAGGTAACTATACTGATACTCCCATTTGTTATTGCTTCTACGCTTATGGAAGGGGTAACTGACAAATCGATTGTCATACCGTTTACCATTGGCCCAATGGCCTGATTGGTATTCGCATCTATCAATGTTAAGCTGGTAACATTGGTTGCGTGTAAATAATTTGAGGTAAAAATGAATGTTAGTGCTAAGGCGAGCACAGCAAACATTCTGTTCTTTCTTAAGTTCATGCTTCTTAAAATTTAATGCTAAAATCCGGTTCAATTCACAGCGTGTTCCTAGCGCTGTGTTGATTTCATACGATTCTTAATGAAGATTGTTCCCAAATTTGAGGAATCATTCTTACCGCATTTTTTTAGCGAAAGCATGGAGAAGGAGGTTTTTTTGGTCATTTTTCTGTATTTATTACAATCAGTTTATTTCGGTTTTGAGAATAAAATTTTAGAATTATTTGATAATCAAGGATAAATAGGCCCCTATTTTCCTCGAATTCCATATAAAATTATTCCCGGCTTATTCCTATCGTGCGTTTACCCAATTTTAACTTTTAATAAAATGGTTCCATTTTTATTAAAATCTTACAGTTTTGGCCCAAAACTGTCGCAATAGATGCGCTATTCTTTTTTCAGGGTAAAATTCGGCAAGTCTTACTTACAAGACCGTTTCAGCGCCCTAAAATACGGCACGCAAGATAGTATAACAAGGAATACTTATCAACAGGGTTAAACTGCTGATTTTTAATGATTTGCATTAAAAGCTGTGAATTAGACCAATAATTTCACCCTAAATAAATTGCGATTAGCCAATGAAAATGAATGTTTTACCAAAGAGAAATTGGATCTCAAAAACCTAAAAAATCAAATCTGAAAAATCAGGTCACCATCATCAGCTAATTTGGCCGTGGCAAAATGAGGGTAGTGTTTTTTTAATTCGAAAAGCATAAGGTCGTAAGGCAAGTCTTGAAAATGGCCATAATCATGAACATACTCCATATACTTATCTCCCTCTTTGCTGAAATGCTGCAACATGGAATCTTCGGTTCCATCAAACTCCAACACATCCACATTTAATAATTCACAAAGCTCCTTGTTGAATGCAGGTGTGGCAACACGCCATTGATTGTTGTAGTGCACTAGTGTATAGCCATGAAAAACCAACATATTTGTTTTAAGCACTTCTTCTAACTTTTCAGTGCCGATATGGTTAATCACATTTGCGAATCCTACTTTTGCAGGTATGCCCGCTGCACGAACTAATGCTGCGTACAAAATTGCTTTTTCTATACAGTATGCTTCAGGTCTTTTTATAATTTCACTTGCCCTCATTTGTTCCTTTCGCAAATCCAATTTATACGGATTATACCTCCATTTATCCCTTACGTGCAAATACAGTTTTATAATTTTCTCTTGAGTGCTATCACTTTCAGACACAACTTTATCCTTTTCTGCAAGCACATCCGGGTGTGTGTTGTCAATAAATAAGCTAGGTTCTAAATAAGGACTTATATCGCTATCAGGCATGTGCATCAAGAAGTCTACGATGGTAATTGATTTGACCTAAATGATAATTTAAGTGGCCATATAAATGAATAATCATGTGACGAGTGGTCATTTCCTTTTTAAACACATTAATAGGAAACAGTTTATCAAAGTCATTTTCATTCACACCATCAAAGTAATTTTCAACTACATCAATGCTCTCATCTATATTCTTTTTTATTTCTTCGGATGAAATATTCTTATTAGAAAATTCTTTTTCTCTTTCTCTTTTATAATCAGAACCATTAAGTGTAGCACCAATAAAATGTTTTAAGTTGCCGCATAAGTGAAGTGCTAGATTCCCTGCAGTGTTTTTTATTTCTTCATTCAACACCCACATAGTAGATTCGTTTTTGTATAAAGAGATTTCCTTTTTTAATCTATTCAAGTCACGAATAAAAAGTTCCTTCAATTCTTGTGCTATCATTCAATTATTTTCTTGGTATGTTTTATTAATTAAAAATTGCACCGGTTTATTTTGGGGTGTATAATCATTGTTGTTTTCTCCTCCAGACTCTGCATGTTCATCATACCACTTCCATAGAAAGCCACCAGCGAACCAGGGTTTATCCCAAAATGTCTGGTATAGCGCTTTATAGGCGTTTAATTGAGCCTCCGGATTATCTTCTCCGTCATAACGCCAGTCATCCGGCAATTCCCATTGCTTCCAGGCTGTTTTATCTATGCTGCGATATCCGTATTCGGTAAATAAAATGGGTTTGTGCATTTTCGTTTGAAAAGCATCTATTTCACTAAACGGTTTTTTCCAAGCCTCTTTTAATTCCTCTACACTTGGAGTTTCACTTTCACTTAAAGGAAAGTATGCATCAATACCTATATAATCCAATTTGTACCAGTGCGGAAAATCTTGATAGGAATCCCAGTTAGCTGCATAGGTTAGTTTGCCACTGTATACTTTACGGACATCATCAATCAACTTTCCCCAGAAAGCCGGACGCTCTTTTACTGCATTACCAAACTCAGTACCCACACAAAATATTTTTGAGTGATGTTGTTCAGCTATTTTTGCAAAGGTCAGGATATACTCGCTATAGTTCTTTTCCCATTCAACCCATTCTTCTTCATTATCTACTTTAAAATGCTCGGGCCATCCCTCCTTGCGTACCCACACATGTGGTTTTATCATCACATCTATTTGATGATCTTTTGCGTACTGCATGCACGTAATGGTTCCCTGGGTTTTCTCTCCCCACCATTGGCGCGGATTATCATACTTAACATAGGTTTCTCCACTCATGCTATATGCAAATGGATTAAACGCCACATAATTTGCACTCACATTAGACAATGCAGCAATGCAGTGTGAAGGCATTTCGTTTACCGATGCTACAAAGTTAATACCGTTAATTTTTGACTTGGATGGATTATTTGCTTTCAAAAAATATCCAACTATTGCTAAAGCAAAAAATAACAGCAAATATTTATACTTAGATTTCATTATTTAATTTTATAATCTTCTAATAATAAATTATCGTAAATACTTTTTAAGTGTTGTGCTCTAGTTTTAACTATTTCTCTTTGTATACTTATTGCCACTATCCTCCACATAGTACCACCACGACTGTAATAATGATTTACCACAAAGATAAATTCTTGTTCCTGATACTCTTTCCATTTGAACTGCGAAAGACTTAATTGCTGCTTCCTTTCATCATCAAGAATTGATAATAGTTTATTATAATATTTATCTATTTCTTCAAACCATTCATCTCTGGCTACACTTTCGCAGTTCATCATTCCTGCTGTAGTTTGATTAGATTCTACAGCGTGACAACTATCCAACCTTAATTCAATGGAATGCTTCTCACTTTGAGCAAATCCTGTGAATGGAATCAAAAACAAAAGTGAAATGAACAATCTTAAACGCATTATTAATGATTTACTAATTCTGTGAAATCAGGATACTTTTCTAAATCCTCCAC
>JABDLV010000178.1 GCA_013001815.1 Bacteroidia bacterium | reverse complement strand
ACTATGAACTGTTTCAGCATGAAAGTGCATTCATTTTTCAAGCGCATAATTATATTCAACAAGAATTTTTAAATGCACAATGGCAACTAAAGCAGAACGCCTATTTGAATGATAGTGCTGAATTCATATTTCAACGCCTAGAAGCTTTGCCCTTGGTAATGTTTGATGAAAAAAATGACACAGCACTAAATTTAGTAGCTGCTCAAAAGAAAATAGATGCACTTCAATCAGAAATAAAAATGCAAAAAGTAAGTGCCAGGCAACCTGGTTTGCAAGCGGGTTATTTTGCTCAATCTTTAGAAGGAGACTATTCATTTCAAGGCGTTAGGGCAGGAATTCAAATTCCAATTGACAGAAGAGCATCAAAAGTAAAATGGAAGCAATTAGAAATAAAAAAACAACAGCAGATTAATGAGCTTAGTATGCGGCAGACACAAATTGCTGCAAAAGCAAAAATGTTAAATAACAAACTTACCTTATTAAAAGAAAGCATAGATAATTATCAAAATAAAGTATTATCTAAACAACAGACTATTTACGAAAAAACCCATTTGCAATTTAAGCAAGGCGAAATTGATTTTTTCCGATTTAGTCAAATTCAAGAACGAGTAATTAAAAGTCACACAGAATATTTATCCTTGGTCAAAATGTACAATAACCAGGTGCTGAATATTATGTATTTAAAACAAAATTAATTTTAAAACAATGAAAAATATAATCCTAGTATTCACAATCCTATTAGCCGCCTCCTGCACCAGCAATACGGAGTCAACTAGCATAGAAGGAATTGAAAACGCAGAATTACAATCAACGTTACTTGTAAAAAATGTTCTTGCGTCAAACACTTCCGTAAAAATAGATAGTGTCCAAATAAAAATTGTAGAGCAGAAAATAAAATGCACGGGCAGAGTTCATATACCACCAACCGAAATGATTTCAATACATAGCAAAGCAAGTGGGTTTATAGAAGGCATTAAATACTTGCCGGGTGATTATGTTAAGAAAGGGGCATTGCTCTTTACACTGGTAAATCCTGAACTGATTGAAAAACAAAGGCATTTCCTTGAAAGCAAAGCTGAATACAACAGAGCGGAAAAAGAATTCTTAAGAAAGAAAAGCTTGTTTGCTGAAGAAGCAACTTCCAAAAAAGCATTTGAAGAAAGCAGTGCCAATTACGAATTACTAAGAGCGAAATTTCTAGGCTTAAAAAGCGAATTAAAATTGATTGGTGTTAACGTTAAAAGCCTCGAAGAAAAACAAGAATACCAAAGCCGATTAGGTATTTACGCAGCCGATGCAGGGTATGTGCATAGCATACTTACAAACAAAGGAAGTATGGTTGAGCCACATGACAAGTTGATGGAAATTGCCAACGATGACCACATACATGTAGAACTGCAGGTGCTTGCCAAAGATGTTGCACAATTAAGCAAAAATCAAAAAGTATCTTTTACATTGCCCAATAACAATAATACTTATGATGCAAGCATAGAAAAATTAAATCCAATGGTAGATAATGAAACCGGTACATTAAATGTTCATTGCCATATAGCAAAGGACCATGCTAAATATGTGAAAGCAGGTATGTTTGTAAATGCAGAAATAGCAGTGGATGCCAAAAAAGTACGAGGACTGCCCTCTGAAGCTCTTATTAAAGAAGGCGAAATGTATTATGCCTATGTTGTAAAGGAAGAACAATTAATTAAGTACCCACTTAACAATCCGATGGAGTATGATGGTTTTGTATCATTTGATGAAATTCCATTTGACCAGATGCTTGTTGCCGGAGCTTATTATGTAGAGTAAAAGCTTAAGAATTATTTGACAAACTTATCAAACCACTATTTGTTGATTACCTTAGCAACTTGACATGATCATATAGTATGATAAAAAGAATAATAGTCTCCCCAATTCAAAAATTTGCTAATGTAGAAAGCTTTAGTGGCATGTTGTTATTTGCTGCAACTGCTATCGCCTTAATTTGGGCTAACTCTCCCTTTGCCGAAATATATCATGAGTTATGGCAATACAAAATTACCATTGATATACCGGGCATTGAAATCTCTAAGCCATTAATCTTATGGATTAATGATGGATTAATGGCAGTGTTCTTTTTTGTTATTGGCTTAGAAATAAAGCGTGAAGTGTTAATAGGAGAATTGGATTCGCTTAGTAAAGCTACACTCCCAATTTTTGCTGCCATAGGTGGAATGGTGGTTCCAATTACTTTTTATTTTCTATTCAATCAAAATCCCGAAACATCAGGTGGTTGGGGTATTTCATTGGCCACAGATATAGCATTTGCATTAGCAGTATTAAAATTACTTGGCAAAAGAGTTCCGACTAGCTTATTGGTTTTTTTAACAGCGTTTGCTATTGTAGATGATATAGGTGCGGTAATGGTAATTGCTATTTTTTACAGCGCTAACATCGCCTGGAATTTAATTCTAATCGCATTGGCACTATTAGCAGTCTTATACTTTCTTTCTTATAAAGGGATTTATGCTAAATACTTACTTGCCGCATTTAGCATTATAGTTTGGGTACTGTTTCTAAAATCAGGAATACACCCAACACTTGCTGGCGTACTATTAGCATTCTCCGTGCCCATAAGACAAGGCTTAAACACAGATGATTACGTAGAAGAGATGAATGAGATTGTTGGTAAAATTCAATCCAACAAAAAATCAGACAAGCCTGTTCTTACTAAAAAACAATTAAATGCTATAGATGAGCTGGAATCCTGGACCAATAAATTGCAATCCCCATTACAACATCTGGAGCATAAAATGCATACCTGGGTTGCATATTATATTATTCCACTTTTTGCACTTGCAAATGCAGGGGTAAGTTTTGGAACGGATTTACAAATTGATCTCCAATTGGCAAGTACGGTGGCTCTAAGTTTGGTACTTGGTAAAATGATTGGTGTATTTGCATTTTCCTACATTGGAATTAAATTAAAAGTTTGCACCTTACCCGGAGATTTAAAACTATCTCAAATATTTGGTGCTTCCGTTCTGGCCGGACTTGGTTTTACCATGGCTATATTCATTGCTAACCTGGCTTTTAAAGATCAACCAATTTATATAGAGTCAGCTAAAATTGGAATATTGGTCGCTTCTATAGTGGCAGGAGTATGCGCTTATTTAATTTTGCTCGTAGCTTCTAAAAAACAAAACGCCAATTAGTTCTGAGAGTAATAAACTTCTACGATTACCTCATTTCTTCGATTAAGAACTTCAAAAGGAGGGTTATATCCTAAATAACTAAATGAATTGCTATGCTTAATATTATTTTCGGCTAAAAGCATTTTTAATTTTTCAGAATACTTTGATATTCTTTCGTCACTTGCCCAACCTCCAAATGCAATTGCTGCAACTATTTTTTCAGGTTCTTCAGAAAATTTTACATTGCTATCCATTGGTCTTGGCAAATCATCTAATTCATATTCCGAAGGCACCATAAATTTCATAGTGACCGAATCTTCCATACTCATTGTAACAGGTGAAGTCATTGCAATACTCATATTGTCTTCGTTTCCACCAAAAATATATCCTGCCAGTGTTCTAAAGCCCATACTAGAACTTTCCTTATAGGATTGAACGTTCATTTTTACATAAGTGAATTTTGCAGATTCGTATTTCCTTACTTCAAAGCCGTCAAATTTTTCTAACACTTCGTACTTGTGCATTTCTGTTTTATCCGTTTCATTTTTTGCCCAAACCTGGCTAATAAAAAAGATTGCTAGCACTACCAAGGCAATAATTATAATATACTTCATCTGTTTTTTAGTTAAGGTATTGTGTAATCTTAGTGCTATTAGGCTTTGTCATGCTGTAAAACACATCAATGTACTTCCCTTCTGCATCAATTAAATATTTTTGAAAGTTCCATTTTACAGATGCGCTCTTTACACCGTTGTTCTCTTTTTTTGTTAACCACTGATAAAGTGGGTGTTGATTATCTCCCTTGACTTCAATCTTTTCAGTAATTAAAAAATCAACTCCATAATTTTTTTGACAAAAGCTTTTTATCTCTTCTTCCGTACCGGGTTCTTGTCCGCCAAACTGATTGCAAGGCACTCCAATAATTACTAAATCATTTTTATACTTTTCATGCATTTCTTGCATTTGTTTATACTGTGGTGTAAAACCACATTTGGAAGCTACATTTACAAATAGAATATGTTTTTCCTTAAACTCTGCTAAGTCAATTGCATTTCCTTCTAAACTATTAATCTGTATACTATATAAGTCGTTCATTTTTAATTCTGTGTTTTGAGCCAGAAGCTGGTTAAAAGAAAGCAGCATTATTAAAGCGCTAATGGTAAGAGTTTTAATTGTATTGGTTTTCATGGTCTTCTAAGCTTAATATTCTTAATTCATTTTGTGTTCAATAGCTCAACAAATGCTCTATTATTTAGTTTAAAAAATTAGATATTTCTTAATTATACGAAATTTTAATGATTGATTTTCAGCTTCTTATATTATTTTGTTTAACTTTTTTATAATATTATTAAACAATATTTATGGTCCTGTGTTGTAGAGATATAATTAACCAATTTAAAATTAAGAAAAATGAAAAAATTAGCATTCTTACCTCTAGCGGTAATTCTATTCGCTCTTCCACTTGTATTAACATCATGTGATGATGACGATGATGATCCGGTTATGACTACAACCGTTGTTGATATAGCAACTGGCGATCCAAACTTTAGCACTTTAGTAGACGCATTAACAAAAGCCAACTTAGTAACCACGTTACAAGGTACTGGCCCATTTACAGTATTTGCACCAACCAATGCAGCCTTTGATCAATTGTTCATTGATTTAGGTGTGAACGGTATTGCAGATTTAGATGCAGCCACTTTAACTCCTATTTTACTTTATCATGTTGTAAGCGGAGATGTTCGCTCAAACATGTTAAGTAATGGATTTGTGCCAAGCCTGAGTGATGGACCGGAAAGCACGAATGTAGACATTGAAGTAGATATAACTTCCGGTGTCGTTCTTAATGGTAGCACAATGGTAACAACAGCAGATTTAGCAGCTGACAATGGCGTTGTACATGTAATTGACAAAGTATTATTGCCACCAACAGTAGTTGATATGGCTATCAATAATGCAGACTTCAACATCTTAGTTGATGCTGTGGTGCATGCAGGTTTAGCTCCTACTCTATCAGGTGCTGGTCCATTTACAGTGTTCGCTCCAACCGATGCAGCTTTTACAACATTCTTGAACAGCGTGAGTGTAAATGCAATTACTGATTTACCTGCTGCAGATGTAGAAGCTGTTTTATTAAACCATGTAGTTTCAGGTAATGTAGAAGCATCGGAAGTAATGACAGGCTCAGTTCCGACACTCGGTGCAAACCCTGTAAACTTAGATGCAAGCTCTGGTGTAGTAATTAATGGCACAATCAACGTAGTGATTGCAGACATTCAGGGTGCGAATGGTGTAATACATGTGATTGACGCAGTGATTCAATAAAAAATAAACGTTAGAAAAACTCCACATCAAAATGGTGTGGAGTTTTTTTCAAAATCAAAAAAATGGAAAAATCAGATTATCTGTTCATAGTATCCGCCTTTTTGTCTTTTGTTTTATCAGTCTATTTATGGTTTAGCGGTCAAAAAGAAGCGGGATTATATGTAGGAATTTGGGTGCCTTCCTTATTAAGTGCAGCCACATTAATTAAAACTATAACCAATAAACAAATTCAATCATGATAGAAATAACCGACCAAAGTGTTTTATATATTGGAACTGCGATGTACACTATTTTTATGATAGCTACTATCATAGAATTCCGGAACATGAAAAAAAGGGCTTCTAAGGCAAAAGCACTAAAAAAAAAGAACTCTGAAGGTGAAAAAGTAGTGCCTATTAGAAATATAAATGTTGCCAATTACAGATAAATGAAAAACTATTTAATTATAGGTGCGTCTTCAGGAATTGGTAAATCTTTAGCTGAATTTCTTAGTGCCGAAAATATGGTATATGCCACTTATAATTCGAATAGTGTTGACAATTCTAATGCTAATATTCACTTCCAACATTTAAATGTGCTGGATGAAGAAATAAGTTTAGAAAATCTACCTGATTCCATAGATGGCTTAGTGTATTGCCCTGGCAGCATTAACCTAAAGCCCTTTGCAAGAATAAAACCCAATGAATTTGTAGATGATTTTCAATTGCAAGTTCTTGGGGCAATAAAAACGATACAAGCTCTGCTGCCCAAGTTAAAAACAGCGGAAAATCCATCCATAGTTTTATTCTCAACCGTTGCTGTGCAAAACGGGTTTAACTTTCATTCTCAGGTAGCTACATCAAAAGGAGCAATTGAAGGATTAACAAGATCATTAGCAGCTGAATTTGCACCAAAAATTAGAGTAAATTGCATAGCACCTTCATTAACCGATACACCATTAGCTTCTAAATTGTTAAGTACAGAAGAAAAGAAAGAAGCAAATGCACAAAGACATCCGTTAAAAACCATAGGTTCACCTAAGGACATTGCAAATGCAGCTTCTTATTTGCTTTCAGCAGATTCGAAGTGGATAACAGGCCAAGTGATGCATGTGGATGGTGGTATGTCATCAGTAAAACTTTAATTACATAAGGATATGAACTTACTTAAATACTCCATACTAGGCCTTTTCTTGAGTGCTAATTTATATGCACTTTATAACAGTACAGGACCGTTTGCGCCCGAAGAAATAAAAAATGAAATAATAGGCACATGGCAAATAGATCTACGCCCAACACCGGACAGTGAAGCCTACTACAAAAACTTTTTGATTGAAAAAGTTAACGGAAAAGAATTTAGCGGTGAGTTTTATGACACCAATTTTAAAAATGGCTTTATCAATACAGAATGGGAAAATATTTACATTGGATTTATGACTAAAGATAAAAGCAGCACCTACTTTCATACTGCTACAATAAATGGAAATAAAATAGAAGGAATCACATTCAGTCCGGAAAGAGAATTTACATCCCGTTGGACTGGAAAAAAACTATAAGCGCATGTTTAATTTATTCAAGAAAAAAAGTGAATTAGAAAAGCTTCAAGACAAATACAAAAAGCTATCGCAAGAAGCATTTGATTTGTCAAAAATTAACAGGCAGCAAAGTGATGCGAAACAAGCTGAGGCCGATGCAGTATTAAAAAAGATAGAATCTCTGCAGGGTGTAAACAAATAACTTTTTCGTTTCCCCATCATGAGAAGGCCATGGAATCTGATTGATGTACCTGTTTACAGCTTAGCTACTTATTACAACGGGAAACTAAACATGAACATCTGTACCTACGTTTCATGTGTAAGCAGAAAACCTAAAATGTATGCTATTTCAATTGAAAAGCATTCCAAAACATCTGAGTATTTAAAAAAATCTAACTATGCTGTTTTGCAATTAATGCATACGAGTCAGCAAAACCTCGTTCAGCTATTAGGTAAAAAAAGTGGTTTTCATATAGACAAGGAAGAATCTCTTCAAAATAGAAATTCACTCACTTTGTGGAATAATTACAAAGTCTTAAATAACGTGTGTGCGCTATTAGAATTAGATAAGTCTCTTTCCAATCCCTCCGGTGATCATGAACTCTTTATGTTTAATGTAAAAAGAACGAAAACTTTAAACGATAAGAATATTCTCATGTTTCAGGATTTGATTTCAAACAAAATCATTTTGTAATTATGTTTGAGACAAACTATGCATCCATTATTGAGGGGTTTACAAAAATTAATCCTGTACAGTATGGCAAAACAAGAAATTTTATAGATGGTTCAGTAACTTATTTATCACCTTACATTTCAAGAGGAGTAATAAGCACAAAACAAGTGCTCCATTATTTGCTGCAAAACGATTTTGGAATGCACAACGCAGAAAAACTAATCCAAGAATTAGCATGGCGAGATTACTGGCAACAAGTTTGGGTAAATAAAAGAGACCAAATAAATTCTGACATAAAATCAGAACAAAAAAATGTAAATAATCATAAGGTTCCGCAAGCGATTCTCAAAGGGACTACGGGAATAGAAGCGATTGATCAAGCAATTCATCATTTTCACAAAACAGGTTACATTCATAATCACATTCGAATGTACATTGCTTCTATTTCCTGTAACATTGCTAATAGCCATTGGCTTCAACCTGCAAAATGGATGTATTACCATTTGCTAGATGGAGATTGGGCAAGCAACGCCCTTAGCTGGCAGTGGGTGGCAGGTACAAATAGCAACAAAAAATATTATGCCAATCAAGAGAACATTAATAAGTATTGTTACACAGAACAAATAAATACATTCTTAGATGTACCTTATTCAAATTTTGAAAATCTTGAGATTCCTACTGAGCTTGTAAAAACAGACCAGGTGCAGCTACATACTAAATTGCCAAAGAATAGTGCTATTCATATTCATTCTGACTTACCTACACTCATTTATAATTATTATAACTTAGACCCAAAGTGGAAATCCAAAATAAAAGCAAATCATATATTATTATTAGAACCAAGTGTTTTTGAAAAATATCCAATTTCAAATAAAAACTTAAATTTTATGCTTTCTCTTTCTCAAAATATTGAGGGGATTCAAATCTATACGGGAGAGTTTCAAGAACTACTTGACGAATACCGCATAAGCGATATTTATTTTAAAGAACACCCACTAAATTATCATTATAAAGGCAATGAAGATGCACGTGAATGGATGTTTGACGTAAAGGGTTATTATCCTTCCTTTTTTGCCTTTTGGAAACAGTGTAAGAAAGAGTTCAAAACTAAAATTGCTTAAAATATGCATTACACAAAAGAAGAAATAGAGAACCTATCAAAAGTTAAACGACTTAATCTAATAAATTCAATTAGTGGTATAAAACCAGCAAACCTAATTGGTACCATCTCATCTGAAGAACAAAGTAACCTAGCCATTTTTAGCTCTATTGTTCATTTAGGAAGTAACCCTGCCTTGCTTGGTTTTATACTTAGGCCAACTATTGATGTGCCAAGACATACTTACCAAAATATTTTGGACAATAGTTGCTATACCATTAACCATGTAACTGCAGCACATACGCATCAGGCACATTATACATCGGCAAAATTTGATAAGCACATTTCTGAATTTGAAGCATGCGGTTTTACTGAAGAGTATTTATTTGGTTTTAATGCTCCCTTTGTAAAAGAGAGTAAAATAAAAATGGGCATGAAGTTTAAAGAAGCCATTCCAATACAATCTAATAATACAGTACTAATTATTGGGCAAGTGCATCATTTAGTTATTCCGGAAAATGTTATGAACGCAGAAGGGCAATTGGATTTAGACAAGGCAGACAATGCAGGTATATCCGGCCTTAACAACTATTACAGCTTAACAAAAGTTGCCAATTATCCCTATGCACGAGTCCATGAGCTACCCAAGTTTAATTCTAAACAGTGAAAAAAGAGCACCTGCCAGAGAAAATATGTGCAACTTGCAAACTCCCCTTTACCTGGCGAAAAAAATGGAAGAAGGATTGGGAAAATGTAAAATATTGCAGCGAAAGGTGTAGAAGAAATAAACAGAAACATGAAATCAGTTAATCTCATATTTCCTCATCAACTAGTTGAAAATAATCCACTGCTAAAAAACAAGAAACCTTTTTATTTAATAGAGGAGCATCTATTTTTTAATCAGTATCAATTCCACAAACAAAAAATTGCTTTTCATCGTGCAAGCATGAAAAACTATGAAGCTTATTTGCAATCTCAAGGTGCAAAAACAAATTACATTGAGGCAAGAAATAAAAACAGTGATATTAGAAAATTAATTCTTGCTTTAAAAAAAGAAAAGGTTCTAACTATAAACTATATAGACACTACTGATTACTTGTTAGAGAAAAGAATACAGTCTGCAGCAGATTCTTGCAGTTTAACAACAAATATCTTTACATCACCCCTATTCATAAATACACCCAATGAACTGAGCAGTTTTTTTAAACCAACATCTAAAAAATTATTTCAAACCAAGTTCTATATAAGTGAAAGAAAAAAACGAAATATTTTAATAGATAAAAAAGAAAACCCCGTTGGAGGAAAATGGAGCTTTGATAAAGAAAATCGAAAAAAATATCCAAAAGGTAAAACTCCTCCCCAAATTAAATTTCCACCTAGCAATGATATTTATATAGAAGCTGTAACATACACGCATAAATATTTTAAAAATAACCCGGGAAACCTAGATTCACAGCCTCTTTATCCTGTTAATGCAAAACAATCCAAAAAATGGTTTAAAGAATTTTTAAAAACCAGGTTTAATGGTTTTGGAACCTATGAAGATGCTATTGTAGATACTGAGCATTATTTAAATCATAGTATAATTACCCCAATGCTGAACACAGGAATGCTCACTCCAAACTATGTGATAAACGAAACGCTCAAGTTCACAGAGAAGAATGAAACAGCTATTAATTCGCTAGAAGGTTTTGTTCGTCAGATTGTTGGTTGGCGAGAATTTATTAGAGGTGTTTATGAAAGCAAAGGAGTAGAACAGCGAACGAAAAACTATTGGAAATTTAAACGAAAAATACCGAATTCGTTTTATGATGGAAGCACAGGCATTGAACCAATAGATAATACAATTCATAAACTATTAAAAACCGGTTATTGCCATCACATAGAACGCTTAATGGTTTTAGGTAACTTTATGGCATTATGCGAATTTGATCCGGATGAGGTTTACAGATGGTTTATGGAATTATTTATTGATTCATATGATTGGGTTATGGTTCCGAATGTATATGGAATGAGCCAGTTTGCAGATGGAGGCTTAATGGCTACTAAACCATACATTAGCGGAAGTAATTATATCATGAAAATGAGCAATTATAAAAAGGGAGATTGGCAAGAAATATGGGATGCTCTTTTTTGGAGATTTATGCACACCCATCGTAAATTTTTTTTAAAAAATCCTAGAATGGGATTGCTTATAAAAACCTTTGATAAGATGGATGAAGAAAAACAAAAACATTTAATAAATACAGCCAATAATTATTTACTCAAGTTATAAATGAAAATTCTATTAACAGGTGCAACCGGATACATTGGTAAAAGAATTTTACCTGTATTGGTTCAAAATGGTCATCATGTAGTTTGTTGTGCCAGGGACAAAAAAAGATTTAATGCACCAACCTCCTTATTGCCAAATATTAGTGTAATTGAGATAGATTTTCTCAAAAAGGAAACGTTAAAGGCTATTCCCAGTGATATTGATGCTGCATACTATTTAATACATTCTATGTCTGCGGCAGATAACTATGA
>JABDLV010000176.1 GCA_013001815.1 Bacteroidia bacterium | reverse complement strand
CCTATGCCCGCATCTTTTAAACAAAACTTAATTGCTTCAGATGGAAATCCAGCCCAGTGTTTTATTCTTCTAAAACGTTCTTCTTCTGAAGCTGCTATTACTTCCCCATCTTTTAATATGCAGGCTGATGAATCGCCATGAAATGCATTAATTCCTAATATGTACATGTTTTCAATTTATTAAAGCGAAAATATTGATTTGGAGCTGAATATCTAATGAAAAATATGCTCGTTTATAACAAGTTTATACGGAAATCAACGGCATTGGATTCAAATAATTGATTCATATCGGCTAATTCACTAAATTTAATCCTCCTTTAATAGAATCCTCTGCCGTGAAATTCCAATTCTTCATATTATTAAAGACAGTAATCTGTCTACTTCTGCTTGGTCCTGAGCTAAATGCACAAGGTTCTTTAGTGCTAAATGGCGGAGTAATTACGCTGAGCAATGGAGCTAAATTGGTTATAGACAATCCTGCCTCCAATGGCATAATTTCGAATTCCGGCCACATTGTGAGCGAAGCAGAAAACAATCAGGTAATATGGAATATTGGCAATGCAACAGGCACCTATGTTGTACCCTGGGGAAATACCACAGGAAATGTATTTCCATTATCGGTAACAACCTTTCCGGGCGCCATAGAAACCAATGGTGCATTTCACTTCTCAACTTACAACACCTCGCCTACAAATTTACCATTGCCATCTATGGTAACGCATATAAATAACAACTTCACCGGGGCAAACAATTCTTTATTTGCCATTGATCGGTTTTGGATTATTAATGCAACGAATTATACATTAAGACCACCAGTTCAATTAGAGTTTGCCTATTTAGTGGCTGAGCATCAAGCACCAAATACCATTACCGGGACTAATTTGCAAGCACAACGCTTCAACAGTTTAGCGAATGTTTGGGGTGACTGGGGACCTTTTGGAACAAATTTGGCAAATACTGTAGGAAGTGGATCTTCCCTCACTGTTTTACCAAATGATTTTTACGAAGCCTGGACATTGGTAGACAATACACAACCTTTACCGGTTGAATTATTATCATTCAGCGGTGAGTGCCACTCAGGTTCAATAGAAATAAATTGGTCTACTGCAACAGAAACGAATAATGCATTTTTTAATCTTTACAGAAGCTTGAATGGCATTGACTTTGACTTGATTCACTCTCAAGCTGGAGCCATTAATAGCACACAATTTCTTGAATATTCGTTTTCGGATTATAACTACATCCCAAGTAAAAAAAATTGGTACAAGCTTGAACAAGTTGATTTAAACGGAACTAACAAACTATTTGATGCCATTGAAGTAAATGAATGTAATCCCGATCACTTAAACACGCATGTTTATTACCACAATAATTCCCTCGTATTAGAAATTAATGATGCTGACACTAATCCTTTAGAAGTTACTATTGTAAATAAATTGGGACAGATAATAAATATAGAAAATTGGAACCCTGAAATATCAGGTAATCAACTAACAGTAACTGCACACTTAAGCAGTGGACTATATTTTGTAACGGTATTTGATGGATTGTTTACTGAAACACACAAGGTGCTTGTGAACTAAGCTTTGTGGGCAGATTCTGCGCTTTCTTTAATCACATCTGCAGCAATTAAATTATGCGATGTATCAAAAACACATTTACCATGTTTAATTAAGAGAACTTGAGGAGACTCATGCTTCACATTAAACTTTTCTTCTAAGTAATTAGAAACATCTCTAAACTTTCTAAGATCTAAAAAATAAGTAGGAATGGAATCGGTATGAACATCCCATTTGCGCTCTAAACGAGATAAAGCCATGGTGCTAATGGAGCAAATGGTGCTGTGTTTAAATATCAATACCGCATGAGTTTCTGAGTGCTCAGACTGGGTAATGATTTCGTCAATTTGGGAAATAGATTCTAGCGGAAGCCAATTCATGGCATTAACTAGGCTTTTCTGCAGTTTTCTCCACTTTTGCTTTGCTAAAGGCAGGGCATTTCTCGTGTGTTTTACAAGAAGACAGCAAAAGGCTGGTAACGAATAGAAAAGACATGGCAATCAGTACTTTTTTCATCTTAATTGTGGTTTGTTAACTTAAACGGAAAAACTGCCATTTTGTTATGCAGCTCTATTTCATAAGAATACGAATATTTCCCGCTTTTGCGTAGGCAAAAATGCTAAAAATCTTTCACACATTTACCAAGCTCTTGAATTGAATTTCAAACAAATTCTTGTATAAACCTTCTTTTTTGAGCAAATTTTGATGATTTCCACGCTCTTTTATTACACCATGGTCTAAAACAATTATTTCATCTGCTTTCTGAATGGTAGATAATCTATGGGCAATTACTATAGAAGTGCGTTTCTGAGTAAGTTCCCGGGTAGCCAAACTTATCATTTCCTCGCTTTCAGCATCTATGCTAGAAGTGGCCTCATCCAGAATTAATATGCTTGGCTTGTAAACATAGGCCCGCATAAAAGAAATTAACTGGCGCTGCCCCTGAGAAAGCATCAATCCCCGTTCCTGAACATTAAATTCATATTCATTGGGTAAGCGCTCAATAAATCTATTGGCACCAATTTTATCAGCAATTTCTTTTACATCAGCTAAATGAATGTCACTATTTTTTAGTGTTATGTTATTGAGGATTGAATCTGAAAATAAAAATACATCCTGCAATACCAATGCAATTTTAGAACGCAAGTGTTGTGCATCGTATTGATTAATATTAATTCCATCAATTAATATTTC
>JABDLV010000166.1 GCA_013001815.1 Bacteroidia bacterium | reverse complement strand
GGCTTCTCTTCATTCAAAACTCACGCTACCCATTATGTTTAGCTTTTTGTTTTCACTTACATTTGAAGGGTGGTTAATGGGATCATTAAACCCATATAATATTGGATTCGTATTAACTTTTGTCATTTTGTTGCACCAATCAAATAATGAACCAAAAGCAGAACATACTCTTTCTTAGCTTCGAACTTTCGGGGTACTTTATGGCTTGTGTAAAGGCCTTAGTTCAAAAGCATAATGTAACTGCACACATTGTTCGGTATCCTATTAATCCTACAGCTCCTTTTCAATTTGAGGAATATGAAAATGTTCAGTACTATGAAAGAAATGATTTTAATCAATCCCAACTTTCAGCACTAACAAAAAAAATAAAACCTGAAGTTATTATTTGCGCAGGATGGAGTGATAAGCTGTATTTAAATATTTGCAAAGAATTTAATTCTAAAACTCCAACGGTATTAACCTTTGACAATCCCTGGACAGGTAGCTTGAAACAAAAAGTGTATAGCAAGTTTGCACCCTTATATTTTAAGAAAATATTTTCTCATGTATGGGTGCCTGGTGCTAATCACAAAATATTTGCGCAAAAACTGGGCTTTTCAAATGATAGCATTCACACAGGCTTGTATTCGGCTGATTTTGAGCTCTTTTACAAAGAATATCAAATAAATAAAGAGAACAAACAAAAGCAATTCCCTCACCGTATACTATACGTTGGAAGATATACAGAACTAAAAGGGGTAAGAGAAATGTGGAAGGCTTTTGTTGAATGGAAAAGTGAAACCAATAATGACTGGGAATTATGGTGCCTTGGTAAAGGAGATCTGGATTCAGAATTTCCTAAACATGATCAAATAACAAACCATGGCTTTGTGCAGCCAAATGATTTACCACAGTTCATTGCTCAGTGTGGTGTTTTTATTTTGCCCAGTCAAATAGAACATTGGGGTGTTGTTGTACATGAATATGCAGCGGCAGGTTTCCCATTGATTAGCAACACAAATACCAGTGCAGCTAATTTCTTTTTAAAAGATGGATACAATGGTTTTGTACATAAGGCAAAAAATAAAGACTCTATTAAAAAAGTATTTAATCAACTACAGCAAACCAGTGACCAAGAATTAATTGAAATGGGAGAACGAAGCGTAGAAAAAGCGAAGGAAATTACCCCGAATACATGGTCGGACACTGTAATGAAAATAATGAAGAATAAATAATGTGCGGAATTGCAGGCATATTTTCTAAAAAGCTAGACCCTGAGAAGCTTGGCAGTGCTCTAAAAAGCATGCAAAGTGCCATAGGACATAGAGGTCCGGACAGTAATGGAATTTTTGTAGAAGATAGCATTGGCTTAGCACATACAAGACTTGCAATTATTGACCTTTCACCTGCCGGGCACCAACCCATGTTTAGTGATGATGAAAATATCGCCTTATCATTCAATGGTGAGATATACAATTTCGAAGAAATTAAATCCCAAATAACGGATTACCCATTTAAGTCTAAAACAGATACGGAGTTAATCATTGCTGCATATAAGAAGTGGGGAATAAAGAGCATAGAAAAACTGAACGGTATGTTTGTTCTTTCTATCTGGGACAAAAAGAAAAAAGAATTATTTATTGCACGTGATAGACTTGGCATAAAACCTTTATACTTTTACAAGGAAGAAGATTCATTTTTATTCTCTTCAGAAGTACGTTCATTGCTCGCAAGTAATCTAGTTCCTAAAAAACTCAATAAGCAAAGTTTGTTTGAGTATTTCACTTACCAAACAGTGCATGCACCACAGACTTTAGTAAATAATGTGTATGAGCTGTTACCCGGACATTACATTACCATAACCCATAATGCATTTGAAATTGAAGAATACTGGAAGCCTTCTACATCCTTAAATAAAGATGTTGTCGATCATTCTAAGGATGAAGTATTAAAAAACATAAATACACTATTAAATGAGGCAGTAGAAAAAAGGTTGATGAGTGATGTGCCCTATGGTGCATTTTTATCCGGAGGAATTGATTCTAGTATTATTGTTGGTCTAATGAGTAAATCATTGAGCAATCCGGTTAAAACATTTACTGTTACGTTTGATGAGAGTGAGTTTAGCGAAGCGAAATATGCAGAGACTATTGCAAAACGATTCAACACAGATCACACTGAAATAAAATTAAGTCCGCAAGACTTTTTGGATGAAATGCCAAGCGCGTTAAAAGCGTTGGACCATCCAAGTGGTGATGGACCCAACTCTTATATTGTATCTAAAGTGACCAAAGAAAGTGGTGTAACCATGGCTATGTCCGGCTTAGGTGGAGATGAGTTGTTTGCCGGATATCCTGTATTTACAAACACATTAAAACTAGAGCAATTAAAGTGGATATGGTCTGTTCCATCCGCATTAAGAAAACCCGTTGGCTCTTTAATTGATTCAATCATTAAAAAATCAAGTACCGGGAAATTAAAAGAACTTATTTCTAATGATGAATTAAATCTCTATCAATCACTTTCTCTTTCACGTAAAATAAGTTTGGAAAAAGAATTAAAGTCATTTCTAAATTTAAATGAATATCCCGATCCAGTTAGTAAAATTTTATCCAACCAAATAGAAACAGAAAAAGATAACATACCTCTACTAAGCAAAGTAAGTATTGCAGAGATTACGACTTACATGCAAAATGTTTTGTTAAGAGATACTGACCAAATGAGTATGGCACATGCACTGGAGGTTAGGGTTCCATTTTTAGATCATGAATTAGTGGAATATGTTTTAGGTGTACCTGATAAATTTAAAACACCGGATTACCCTAAAAAATTATTAATTGAAAGCGTAGCAGGTTTATTGCCTGATGAAATTGTACATCGTAAAAAAATGGGATTTACATTTCCATGGGCTAAGTGGTTAAAAAATGATTTGCTTGAACTATGCGATACAAACATTAAAGCGCTTGCCGAAAGAGAATTTATTCATAAAAACGATCTACTAAAAAGATGGAATAACTTTTTGAAAGGTGATAACAGAATTAGGTGGACAGAAATGTGGTTATGTGTAGTTTTAGAACAATGGTTAAAAGATAATGGAATCGACAGTTAAGAAAAACATACTTGTACTTATTGATTGGTACGTGCCCGGCTATAAAGCAGGTGGACCAATTCGCTCTTGCAGTAATTTGGTGTTGCAGCTAAAAAAGTATTTCAATTTTAGAATAATTACAAGAGATACCGATTTAAATGCAGAGCAACCCTACCCAAATATTAAGAGTGATGAATGGAGTCATATTCATGATGATGTTCCCATTCATTATCTATCTAAAACTAATGTCAACTTTAAAAAAATCAAGTCACTTGTATTGTCACAAGAGTTCGACATGGTTTACTTAAATAGTTTCTTCTCTTTTTATTTTACCATCCTTCCCTTGTTTATTTTAAAAGGATTAAAACGGGATAAAAATATAATTCTGGCTACAAGAGGAATGCTTTCACCCCAAGCATTAAAAATAAAACCGCTCAAGAAAAAACTATTCATTGCGTTTGCTAAAATAAGTGGCTTGTACAGTGGAATTACATTCCATGCGAGCACTGAATTTGAAAAAACAGATGTAATAAGAATAATGGGTAAAAAAGCCGATGTAATTATTGGACCAAACCTACCTAAACCCGTTAGTCCGGAAAGATTAAAAAGAAAGAAAATACCACGTGAGCTAAAGCTGGTATACCTTTCACGAGTGCACCCCATCAAAAATTTAGATAAAGCACTGGATTATTTATACAAAATAGACAAACTATACAAAGTAGAGTTTGATATATACGGACCAATAGAAAACAATAATTATTGGGCAAGGTGTAAACAACAAATATCTATGCTGCCATCTAACATTAAGTGTTCATATAAAAACGAAGTGCATCATGAGCTAACAGCAGAAGTCTATAAGAAATATCATTTTAGCATACTGCCATCTGAAAGCGAAAACTATGGACATTCAATTGTAGAAAGTTTTGTGGCCTCTTGTCCGGTTATAATTTCTGATGCTACACCATGGAGACAATTAAAAAATAGTTTGGCAGGGTTTGATATTGCACTGAACAACCCGGAAGGATTTGTAAATGCACTGGAAGAAGTTTGTGAAATGCCACAGACTGAATATGACAAATGGCTGGAAGGCACTTTTGATTATGCAAAGAGAATTATTGACGATAAAGAGAAAATAGAACAGAACAAAAATCTTTTCGAAACCGCGTAATGAAGATTTCCATTATAACTATTACATATAATAGTGCCGAAACCATTGAAGATACTATTAAATCTGTTCAAGCCCAGGATTATCAGGACATTGAACATATTATAATAGATGGAAAATCTACAGATAACACCCTGGATATTGTAAGCAGATACAAAGCCGGCATAAGTAAAATTATTTCTGAAGCCGATGACGGATTGTATGATGCATTGAATAAAGGAATAAAAAATGCGAGCGGAGATATTGTTGGAATACTACATTCGGATGAT
>JABDLV010000164.1 GCA_013001815.1 Bacteroidia bacterium | reverse complement strand
GTATATTAACCTGTTCATTATGATGTGCTTAATATAAAACTACGTTAAGCCGTGATTATTTTACAATTTAATAATCAATCACCTGTTGTTCCATTATTTTTGGTAAATCTCTGAATTCGTATTGCTGAGTTCTTAATCTAGGCTCAAAACCGGCTTCTGCTATGCATTTTTGTATGCCATCTGAGGTGAACCTATGAGGAGCTCCTGCAGCAGAAACTACATTTTCTTCAATCATAATAGAACCAAAATCATTGGCGCCAGCATATAAACAAGCTTGCGCAGTTTCTTTTCCAACCGTTAGCCAACTGGCTTGTATATTTTCAATGTTTGGAAGCATGATTCTACTTAAGGCAACCATGCGAATATATTCGTTAGCAGTTACCTCATTGCTTATTCCTTTTACATTTTTCAACAACGTATCCTCATCCATAAAAGGCCACGGAATAAATGCAATAAACCCTTTTGCGTTATCCGGTTTTTCTGATTGCACTTCGCGCAACCAAACCAAATGTTGAAAGCGTTCTTCTATTGTTTCAATATGACCAAACATCATGGTGGCAGATGAAGTAATGTTTAGTTGATGTGCGGCACGCATTACATCCAGCCATTCTTGACCGGTGCACTTGCCTTTGCTAATCATACGTCTAACGCGGTCACTCAAGATTTCTGCACCTGCTCCCGGTAGTGAATCCAATCCTGCTTTTTTTAATGCGCTTAGCACTTCTGTATGCGACTTGCCTTCCAGTTTGCAAATGTGTGCAATTTCGGGTGGCCCCAGTGCATGTAATTTTATATTAGGATAAAGTGATTTTATCTCACTAAATGTTTCTGTGTAAAATGATAAACCTAAATCAGGGTGATGTCCACCTTGCAATAACAATTGGTCTCCACCATACTTAATGGTTTCGTCAATTTTTGTTTTGTACTGGTCTGTAGTTGTGATGTAAGATTCCTTATGACCGGGTATGCGATAGAAATTACAAAACTTGCAATTGGCTATACATACATTCGTTGTGTTTAAATTTCGGTCAATTATCCAGGTAACAACATTATCCGGTTTTTTCTTTTTTCTTAATGTGTGTGCAGTTAGCATTAACTCATCTGTTCCGGCATGTTCATATAAAAAACACCCTTCTTCTACAGACAAGAATTCCTCTGCTAATGCTTTATCCAATAAATTTTGGCTGGTCATAAAAATTTTAATGGTAGGCTATAAATATTTTTTACTGTACTTATTCTCTTTTGATATAGGAGCTTGTTTCTGTACATTCGGGCTATAAATAAAAACTTATGTCAACCCTAATAAAACGAGCCCCCTCATTACCTAAGGGAAAATCAGTAATTCTTCTCAATAAAGATACAACAAAATTCAACACCTCTTTGTTTGATGCCAAGGAGCTAAAATATTTGAAAACCAATTACAATGAGAAACAAAAGGTTGTTGGAATGAACCAATTTTCTCGCTGGGTATTTTTACAATTTCTTGACAAAAAGAAGACTGAAAAATTCAAAATATGGGAGAATGCAAGACAAGCAGGTAATGCATATTTATCTCGGATAAACGGTTTAAAACTATCTGAGATTTATATTACCGGAGATGTAAGCAAGGAAGAGATGCTCTGCTTTGCAGAAGGCATGGCTCTGGGGAATTACCAATTTTTAAAATATAAAGGCAATGCAAAAAAGAGTCAAAATGCCCTCAAGAAAATATTTATTGTAGATAAAAATATTTCATCGAAAGATGTTGAATACCTAAACATAAGCGTTGAAGCCACTTGCATGGCGCGTACTTGGGTAAATGAACCCCTTTCTTATTTAACGGCTACAAAATTTGCTGATGAATTTAAGAAGGCAAGTAAAAAATCAGGTTTCAAAATTACCGTGTTTAACAAAGCAAAAATTAAAGCCTTAAAAATGGGCGGATTGCTTGCCGTTAATTTAGGAAGTATAGACCCACCAACATTTAGCATTATGGAGTGGAAACCCAAAAATGCAGTAAACAAAAAACCAATTGTATTAGTTGGTAAAGGTGTTGTATATGATACAGGTGGTTTAAGTTTAAAACCCACTGCCAATTCAATGGATTTTATGAAGTGCGATATGGGTGGAGGAGCAACTGTTGGTGGTGCCATGTATGCAGTTGCAAAAGCAAAATTACCCGTGCATTTGGTTGGCTTGGTTCCGGCAACAGACAACCGCCCAGATGGAAATGCCTATGCGCCTGGAGATGTAATAACCATGTATAGCGGAAAAACCGTTGAAGTGTTAAACACAGATGCAGAAGGAAGAATGATAATGGCTGATGCATTGCACTATGCTAAAAAGTATAAACCGGAATTGGTAATGGACTTTGCTACCCTAACCGGTGCTGCAGCTGCGGCAATTGGTCCGGTTGGTGTTGTGTGCATGGGTACTGCTGATGAAAAAGTAAAAGACAAATTAAAAGAAAGTGGAGGTGCAGTGCATGAGCGTTTAGCTGAGCTGCCATTTTGGGATGAGTATGGTGAGATGATTAAATCTGATTTAGCCGACATTAAAAACTTAGGTGGACCATATGGTGGTGCAATAACGGCAGGAAAATTCTTAGAACACTTTACAGATTATCCATACATGCATTTTGATATTGCAGGTATGGCATATTTAAAAGGGAAAGACAGTTACCGTGGTAAAAATGGTACAGGAGTAGGAGTTCGATTATTATTTGATTATTTTAGAAAACTCGCTAAAAAATAAAAAGGATGTCAGACATTAGTAGACAAAACAGAGTAAAAGTTGGTATAAGCATAGGCGATATAAATGGAATTGGCCAGGAGGTTATTCTTAAAACATTTATGGATAGTAGAATGATGGAAGTTTGCAGTCCAATGATATATGGTTCTTCAAAAGTGTTATCCTATCATAAAAAAGCATTAGAGTTAGACAACTTTACTTTTAATACCATTAGAGATTTTTCTGAAACCGGAAATAAAAAATTGAATTTGATTAATTGTTGGGATGAGGATACAAAAGTGGAGATGGGGCAGGCAACGGAAACGGGAGGGAAATATGCGCTTAAATCATTAGAAGCGCTTTGTGATGATGTAATGTCTGATAGCATGGACGTAATTGTTACCGCACCAATTAATAAGCATACCATACGCAAGGCCGGATTTGAGTTTGCGGGACATACCGAGTATCTGGCTAAAAAGTTTGATTCTTCTGACTCTTTAATGATGCTGGTAAATGAGAATTTACGCGTTGCGTTGGTTACCACGCATCTTCCTCTTAGTCGAGTAGTGGGTGCCATTAATACAGATGTGATTATTCATAAGCTTCATATTTTGAATGAGTCATTAAAAAATGACTTCAATATTCAGAAACCAAAAATTGCTGTACTTGGATTAAATCCACATGCAGGTGATGATGGAACCATTGGTGATGAAGAAATAAGAATCATAGCTCCAGCAATTAAATCTGCCAACGAGCAGAAAATATTCGCAACCGGGCCTTTTGGAGCCGATGCCTTTTTTGGAGCTGGAACATTTAAAAAATACGATGCTGTTTTAGCTATGTATCATGACCAGGGATTAGCGCCATTTAAGGCTTTGGCCTTTGGTACAGGGGTTAATTTTACTGCCGGTTTGCCTATTGTTCGCACCTCGCCAGACCATGGTACGGGTTTTGATATTGCAGGCAAAGGAGAGGCAGATGAAACCTCTTTTAGAAATGCAGTGTATCTGGCTTGTGATATTTTTAAAAACAGAACCGCTAATCTTGGCTTAAAAGAAAATCCATTGGCAGTTAGTTCTAAATCTAGAGACCATTAAAAAAACAATTTACCCTGTTATTGAAATTGATGACACATTGGTTTCTGGTGAAGTCATTAGTGAAGCATTTGTTTGTGATTTGCAAAAGTGCAAAGGCGCCTGTTGTGTGCAAGGTGAAAGTGGAGCTCCTTTAGAAAAAGAAGAACTGGCCATCATTAAAAAAAACTATAAGAAAATTGAGCCCTTTTTAAATGATAAGGGCAAAAATGCCATAGAAAAACAGGGGCATTATATAAAAGATGAAGATGGAGATTGGGTAACGCCCTTGGTAGCCAAAGACAAGGAATGTGCTTATACGGTTTTTGAGGATGGCCTGGCAAAATGCGGAATTGAGAAAGCCTATGAGGCAGGAGAAATCAAGTTTAAAAAGCCCATATCCTGCCACCTCTATCCTATACGTACGCAGCAGCTAAAGTCCTATGAGGCTGTCAATTATCACCGCTGGGATATATGCTCAGCGGCCTGCAAATTGGGCAGCAAATTAAGCGTTCCTGTGTACAAGTTTTTAAAAGATCCTCTAATAAGAAAATATGGCAGTGCCTGGTATAAAAAGCTAGAGAGAGTAGCAAAGCATAAGAATTGGTAGGTTTTATCGCTTCATTAAGTACGTTTTATTTCCATACAATCAAAGCCTTTGCGCTTTTATTTTTTTAAACCTTTTCTTGTTGAAAAATACAGCCTAATGTGGACAAAAAACATTTGCTCCATATTCTTATTTAGAGAATATTTGTATCCTGATTCGCTCCCATTTATGGGCAATCACCTCCGCTTGTTTTTTTCGTGTTTTTACAAAAAATAGCAAAGATTGCAGGGTGACGTATCGGCTTTAGTGAAGAATTAATTAATTAAACCCTCTAAAAAATATTGTTGTATGGAAGTACTATTACAAGAAAATAATCACCGATTTGTCCTATTCCCAATAGAGTATGATAAGATTTGGCAAATGTATAAGCAGGCCGAGGCCAGCTTTTGGACAGCCGAGGAAATTGACCTTCAGCCTGACTTAAAAGACTGGGAAAACTTAACGGATGAT
>JABDLV010000114.1 GCA_013001815.1 Bacteroidia bacterium | reverse complement strand
ACATATACATCCAATCGCCAATCAGCCAATGACTTTCATTAAGTTCATTATTGAAAGTAGTTTCTTTGAGCTCACTCATGCAAGCAGTTGAAAGAACTGATATCAAAACTAAATAAATCAGACCTCTGAAATTTAAAACATTTGTTTTCATTATTAATAATGATTTGTTGACAACATGACCAGTGTGCATGCATTATTTACTTCTATACCTTTTGCTTTTGCCATTCCCTCTAACTCTGAGTTTTCTGCACCCGGATTAAATATTATTCGTTTTGGATGTAAAGACAAAATATAATCTTGCAATTCCCTTTGCCCATAGTCTCTTAAGTACATGGTAACTGTATGAATATTATTAAGTGCTTGTGGCTCATTAGCAATGTCAACACCGTAAATAATATTATTACGTTTCGCTAGTGCATACACAGTATGTCCATACTTAAGCAAACTTTCTACTGCCATGTTTGAATATCGTTCAGGCTTTGGAGAAGCACCTATTACTAATGTGGGCTTGTCTATTTTTTCGGCCATCAATGCTCTTCTAAATAATCTAAATCTTTACCAAACGTTTCCGGCAACATTGCTAGCGCAATAAATGCAAGCAATATCCAAAATACTCCCACAACAAATGCAGATTGCAGAATACCTAAATACTCTCTACCAAATTCAAACATGATTACAACAATAATTAATGATCCTCTTACAAAGTTAGGTGCAGTAGTGGTCACTGTTGCTCTTATATTTGTTCCAAACTGTTCACTGGCCATGGTAACAAATACAGCCCAATAACCTGTGGCAAATCCGAGTAGAAAACACATGATATAAAACATGGTTAAACTCAGGTGTGCAAATGTAAAGTAGGCACCAACAAACAATGCGGTTAACAATATAAATCCAAATACCACTTTGTTTCTGGTTTTTAATAATTGACTTAACAAACCGCTACCAAAGTCTCCAAAAGCAAGGCCTATGTAACAATACAGAATAGCATTACCACCAGTTGGTAATTCTGTCATACCCATGGCAGCACCAAGTTCCGGAGAAAAGATGACTAATATTCCAACCACATACCAAATAGGTACACCAATAGTAATCACACTTAAATACTTAATTAAGCTTCTCCTATTGGAAAACAGTTTTAAAAAATTACCTCTACTTACAGTTGATGTTTGCAATTTAGAATACATACCGGATTCATATACACCAATACGTAGCAATAACAACATCAAACCTAAACCGCCTCCAACGTAATAAGAAGTACGCCAAGGAAATGCATCAGCAACGAGTGCTGCGGCAACGGCACCACAAATACCAAATGTTGCAACCAATGTGGTTCCCCAACCTCTGTTCTCTTTCGTCATGGTTTCACTAACTAAGGTAATGCCTGCACCCAATTCACCGGCTAAACCTATGCCGGCTAAAAAACGCAATGCCTTATAAGCAGGAATGTCTTGCACTAAACCATTGGCAATATTGGCTAAGGAGTAAATTAAAATAGAACCAAAAAGCACTGAAACCCTGCCCTTCTTATCGCCCCAAACACCCCAAATGATTCCACCTATCAGCATTCCTCCCATTTGCCAATTCATTAAACTGGCGCCAACTGTCAGCAATTGTTCACCGACCAATCCAAGACTTTCTAAGCTTGCGGTGCGCACCACACCAAACAAAACCAGGTCATATATATCTACAAAATAGCCCAATGCAGCTATAACCACAATAATATTGAAGGGCGATTTGGTAATCTTGCTTTTGTCCATAAATCTGATTTGCATGCAAAATAATGAATTTGCCCATCAATAAAATAAAGCGCCTTAGTATGAGTTTATAAGCTTATACTATATTTGCCTCGAATGAATAGAATCCTTTCCATTGCAGTCGTTTTATTGATTCTTATCGCATCAAGCTCATGCCGAAAAGAGAGTTTTGTAACTGACTCTTCAGCCAAGCTTGCCTTCTCTAATGATACCGTAATATTTGATACTGTTTTTGTTACCATAGGCTCTACCACGCAGTGGTTGCAAGTTTATAATAACAATGATAAAAGCATTCGTATTTCAAATATTAACCTGGCAGGAGGAAGTGCATCAAAATTTAGAATAAATGTAGATGGGTTGCCGGGTACTAATTTCAGTGAAATTGAAATCAATGCCAATGATAGCATGTTCATTTTTGTGGAAGTAACTATTGATCCGAATGCATCTAACCTACCCTTTGTTGTGGATGACTCCATTACATTTGAAACCAATGGCAATTTGCAAAGTGTAAAACTGGTGGCCTGGGGACAGAATGCAAACTTTATTCGAGCAGACACTTATGTTGATGGCTTACCTCCCTACAAGGTTATTGATTGTCCCGGTGGTGCAGCTACCTGGAACAGTACTTTACCTTATGTCATATTTGGATATGCTGTAGTTGATTCTGCTTGCACACTGAATGTTGATGCAGGCACCCAAATACATTTTTATAACAACTCCGGATTGTGGGTGTATCGTGCAGGCACTATAAAAGTAAATGGAACATTGTCAAACCCTGTTGTGTTCCAGGGAACCCGACTGGAACCCTCATTTGATGAAGAACCAGGACAATGGGATAGAATTTGGATTAACGAAGGAAGCGTTGCCAATGAATTTAATTATGCCATTATAAAAAACGGGTTTATCGGATTGCAACTGGAACCCATTATTGCACCTAGTGACCCAAGGGAGATTAAAGTAAACAATACCGTCATCAGGAATATGAGTGGTTATGGAATTTTTACCAGAGCATATACCGGCACATTTAAGAATTGCATGATTTCTAACTGTGGTCAATATTTAGCTGCGCTTACAGCAGGTGGCAGTTATGATTTCAGACACTGCACTTTCGCCAATTATTGGACAGCCGGACAACGTTCTACTCCATCTATTTTTATGAATAATTTTATTATTGATGAAAATAGCAATGCCATTCCATCACCCCTTGACAGTGCAACGTTTAAAAACTGCATTATATATGGAAGAAATGATTCTGAAATAGAATGGGATTTTGTTGATACTGACAGTGCTTTTAAATTTGATTATTGCCTGGTGCAGGTAGACCCTGATTTCAACGATGCAAATAACCCTGATCAATTCAGTAACATCCTTAAAAACCAAGACCCCGGCTTTGTAGATGCATTTAATGGTGATTACTTTTTAGATACCCTTTCTGTTTGTGAAGATGCCGGTAATTCTAATTATGTAATTCCGGATATGGATTTACATTTAGATTTGGTTCAAATGAATAGATTAACCAATCTTCCTCCGGATCTTGGAGCGGTTGAGTATACACCGTAATGATTTGTCACCCTGAACTTGATTCAGGGTCTCCCCTTATTGATTTAATATTACTTAATGAGAAGCTGAAATACTGAAACAAGTTCAGCACAGGCGAGTTCAGCTTGACCAAAAATTATTGAATCTTGAATTTCAAATATCAAATTTTTAAAGTTCCTGCAAGAACTTTAAAGTATCCACTCCATCAGCATAATCTGAAAGACCGGGTTCTTGAGATGCACCTAATGCGACTGGGTTTGCAATCGTTTCGCTGTTTGAAACAACGCACTGAATATTTTCTTTTTCTTGTTCTAATTGGCCTTGCACCTCCTCAATGTTGCTGTAACGCTCATAGTGCAGCATAGCAATGGGACTGGCAATCGCTTGATCTTCTTTTACTATTAAAAAGTTATTGGTTAAGAAAGGGACTTTCTTCATCAATAAAATTGCACTGTGCATATCAAAATTGTTCATGTACTTAGTATGTTCCATTACGCTTGCATAACCTTGCAAGGCCTCAAACAATTTATCCAATTCAAAATTCTCAGGAATAAAAGCTTTAGAAACATTTCTGCATCCCAATCCATAGTAATCAAAAATATCCTTACCAAAAGCCTGCAATTCTTCTTTACTTTCATCACCGGTAAAAACAGCAACTGCATTTCTGTTCTTTCTAATAATGTGTGGGTACTTTCCAAAATAGGCTTCAAAGTACCTTGAAGTATTGTTGCTGCCCGTGGCAATTACAGCTTCTATATCCTTCAATTGCTGAACAATCTTTATTCTTTCCTTGAATTTAGGCTCTATTTGTACCAGCTCATCAATAATATATTGCATTAATAAATTGTCATCCGAAGAAAATCGGGCATGCAAAAAATGGCCGCTTAGCAACACCGAAAGCATATCGTGAAAACCAACCAAGGGAATATTGCCGGCCATAATTACTCCTACTTTTTTTGGTTTTACAACTTTTCTCAATTGATCTGAATAGGCATTTAGCCAATCATTCAGCTTGCTTTCGGTTAAAATCAGCGCATATTCCTGTAGGGATTTCTTTACATAATTTTCTGTAAACCAGGCATTTTTAACCTTTGCTTTAAGTATTATTTCATCCAAGCGCTGTCGTTCTTCAACACTAACATGGCCATTCTCATTTTCATTTGCCAACAAATGCCTTAGCTTTTGGCCCAGTTTAGAAAACGTTGATATTCTTTGGTTTAAATCCATTCAATAAGTAGCAATCGTATCGCAATAAGTTTGAAACAAATATGGTTATATTTGTGTTTAGTTATTACCAATACCAATATAAAATTATGGCAATTAAAATTACAGATGAATGCATTAACTGCGGGGCTTGCGAGCCGGAATGCCCTAATAATGCAATTTATGAAGGAGGCGCAGAATGGCGTTTTTCTGATGGTACTACCGTTAAGGGAGATGTTGAAATGCTTGACGGAAACAAGATAGATGCAAATAAACCAAATGAACCGGTTTCAATGGATGTTTATTACATAGTAACAGATAAATGTACAGAGTGCAAAGGCTTTCATGATGAACCACAATGCGCTGCTGTTTGCCCGGTAGATTGCTGTGTAGATGATGAAGACTTTAGAGAAAGTGAAGAAATTCTACTTGGCAAAAAAGCAAAAATGCACATCTAAAGATTAAACATATATGTTTATAAATCCGCATTTCTCTCTGAGATTGCGGATTTTTTTATACGCTAAATTGCCATCTTTACGTTATTAAAATCATGTACACTTCTCTGTATAAAATATTACTCTCTACTTTATTTTGCGTTTTGTTCAATGGACTTGCAATGGCGCATACAAAAATTGTTGAGCTCCCTAATCAGGTAAAACTGGAGAAAAAAATTAATCAGTTGTGCGATAGCATACAGAAGGCGAAAACTGATGAAGTACGTATTGCTTGCAATGATTCATTAAAAACAATATTCCGATCACTATTGCAAAATCCTGAGAGTTTTAATCTGGTTTATAAAAGCATTGATAAAGTAAGCATCATTTCATCCGATGATAAAAAACTGCGATTGTACAGTTGGGTATTGCCTGCAAAAGATGGCAGTGTTTATAAATACAATGGCTTTGCTCAGTTTAAGAAAAGCAAAAAACATAAAATGAAGTTTTATGAGTTTACTGAAAAAACCATAAAAAATAATGGTGAAGCAGAAAGAGCGAAAATAGATAACAGCAATTGGTACGGTGCGGTGTATTATAAAATTATAGACAGCGGCAAAAAGAAAAAACGTTACTACACCCTATTAGGATGGCATGGCAATAATTTAAAAACCACCACTAAAATTATTGATGTATTGCAACCGCGCAGCAAATACCTAACC
>JABDLV010000106.1 GCA_013001815.1 Bacteroidia bacterium | reverse complement strand
TTATATTAATGATGAAAAAGCAAAAGAGATAATTGATTCCGGATTAGACCGACTAATCATTTCCATTGATGGAACCACGCAAAGCACTTACCAGAGTTACCGTGTAGGGGGTAAACTGCAAAAAGTAATTGACGGAACTAAGAAGGTGGTAGAGTGGAAAAAGAAACTAAATTCAAATACACCTCATATTATCTATCAGTTTTTAGTAGTGAAACCAAATGAACATCAAATTAGTGATGTGTATGCATTAGCAAATGAACTGGGAGTTGATGAAGTGAAATTAAAAACTGCTCAAGTGTACGATTACAAAAACGGAAATGAACTCATTCCTGAAAACGAAAAGTACAGCAGGTATAAAAAAGAAAAAGACGGAACCTACTCGTATAAAAATAAAATGAGCAACCAGTGCTGGCGCATGTGGCAAGGAAGCGTGGTTACCTTTGATGGAAAATTGGTTCCCTGTTGTTTTGATAAGGATGCAGAAAATCAGTTGGGCGACTTACAAACTGATAATTTAGAGCAAGTGTGGAACAGTGAAGAGTACAAAAATTTCAGAACGAAACTCTTAGACTCGAGAGACAACATAGAAATCTGCAAAAATTGTAGCGAAGGCACCAAAGTCTGGGCCTGATTATACCAAAGTCATTAACTGAAAATTTTTCTCGGCCCTATCTGCAATGGCTGTACCTATAGCCAGGCCTGAAGTTGCTGCCGGAGAAGGGGCATTTAGCACATGCAAGGCATTGCCCTCATGCACAAATTGAAAATCATCAATCATATCCCCATTTTTATCCAAAGCCATGGCTCTTACGCCAGCTCTACCGGGTTTTAAATCATCCATTTCTAGACCGGGAATTAACTTTTGCAATCGGTTTAAAAATAAACGCTTTGAAAAAGCCCGTTTGTATTCATCTAAACCAAAACGCCAATGCTTAAAAAATAATTTCCAAGTTCCTTTATAGGTCAAAGCCTGTGTAGTGTCCTTTAAATTAAAATCTGTTTTGCCATATCCTTCACGCTTAAAAGTAAACACTGCATTTGGTCCACACTCTACTCCACCTTGAATCATTCTGGTAAAGTGCACACCTAAAAATGGAAATTTCGGATTAGGTACAGGGTAAATTAAATTTTTCACTTTGTCCATTCCCTTATCAGTTAAATCAAAATAGTCTCCTCTAAAACCAACAATTTGCATATTTGGATCTACATCATCCAATTTTGCCACTCTATCGCAAAACAAACCGCTGCAATTGATAATGTGCTTGGCATTGAACTGTTGTTTATCAGTTACCACCGTGTAATCCCCTCCAATACTGTGTAAAGCGGTTACTTTCTGACCACATAATACTTCAGAGTTTTCTTTCGCATTAATTAACTCTTCCAGTTTTCTACCAACTGCAGCAAAGTCAATGATACCTGTGCAGGGAACCCATATTCCTTTTAAACCAACACAGTGTGGTTCAATTTCTCTAATTTTATCAGCACTAATTTTTTCAATTCCCTCCACATCATTTTGCAGTCCATTATTAAACACTTTCTCTAAGTGAAAAAATTCACTCTCATCGGTTGCAACTACAACCTTACCGCAAATATCATGAGGGATCTTATGTGTTTGAGCAAAAGCAACTAACTCCCTTCGTCCATCCACACAATTTTTTGCTTTATAAGAACCGGGCTTATAATACAAGCCTGAGTGAATTACACCGGAGTTGTGACCTGTTTGATGCACGCACACTTCCTTTTCTTTTTCTAATACAGCTATGTGCATATGTGGAAAACGCAAGCTCAATTTATGCGCTGCTGAAAGGCCAACTATTCCTCCTCCAATAATCAATACGTCATATATTTTCTTAGATGGCATTTTATGTCTTTTTGAGCGATTTTTCTTGAACCTACTCTTTAGTTAACTATTGATTTACAATTTATTAACAACAACTTTGTAAAAATCTCAATGGAAATATGAATAAACGAATATATATATAATACTAAGTAATATATTTACAACTCCTAATATTCAATTCGAATAAAATTTAAAACAAATCATATGAAAAAATTACTTGCCTTACTTCTTGCTTTGCCTTTGGGTGCAATGGCCGGAGGATTTCAAATTAACACACAGGGCCAAAAAGCCTTAAGCTTAGGTGGTAGCCTTACCGGCCGAGCAATGGATGCGTCCGTTACCTTCTTTAATCCGGGTGGATTAACATTTTTGGAGAGCAACTCATTTACTTTGGGTACAACAATATTAACTCCAAAAACTTCTATGTTGAGTGAATTCAATGGAAGTGTTGACATGGAATCACAAACGTTTACACCTATTCAGTTTTACGGTGCTTATGCAATTAATGATAAGCTTTCTGCCGGTATTGCATTAAACAATCCTTTTGGTTTAGGTACTAAGTGGGAAGATGACTGGGAAGGAAGATTTGTATCACAAGAAATATTATTAGAACTGTTTGCAGTGCAACCAACCATTAGTTATAAAGTAACTGATAAAATTGGTGTAGGTGCCGGACTTGTTTATAGCTGGGGACATGCCGAAGTTCGCAAAGCCATACCCGTGCAATCTGCTACCATACCTTTCGGGCAAGCAGACTTAACCGGTAGTGGTTCAGGTTTAGGATTCTCTGCTGGTCTATATGCACAATTAACAGATGATATTACTGCCGGGTTTTCTTACCGCTCAGAAGTTGGTTTAGATCTGGAAGATGGCGAAGGAAAATTCACTGACATTCCTCTTAGCTTGCAAACAACATTCCCTGCAGAAGCAGATTGGAATTCAGCAATTGATTTACCTGCGGTTATGTCTTTTTCTATTGCATATGATGTTTCAGAAAATGTAATGGCAATGGTTGAAGCGAATATTACGCAATGGTCTTCTTATGATTCATTAATTTTTGATTTTGGGGCGGACAGTCCTTACACTTCTCGTCAAGGAAGAAAATATGAAGATGTAGTTGCAGTGCGCGCAGGTGTGCAATACGCTCAGAGTGAAAAATTAGATTTAAGAGTTGGTTTTGCTTATGACCAATCTCCTGCACCGGATGGTTACGTTGGACCGGAATTACCGGATGCCAACAAATTTTTAATAACCCTTGGTGGAACTTATGATATTAATGAGAAATTTAATGTGGATTTGAGTTATATCTATGAAAATGCCGAAGAAAGAACCGGAACACAGGATGAGTCTGGTTTTACAGGCACCTACAAAACCATATTAAACGGCTTTGGTGTAGGCGTTAACTATAATTTCTAATCTTAAAAAAACAAAAAATCATTATGAAAAATATAAAACAATATATACTTCTAATTGCAGTAACATTTGCGTTTACTGCATGCGAAACCGAATTTGATGACCCGGTTTACACAAGCGGTTCGGCCGACTTATCTTCTTTTGTTGCAGTAGGTAATTCTTTAACTGCTGGCTTTGCAGATGCTGCATTGTATCAAGAAGGACAAGACAATTCATTTCCTAAAATGCTGTCAACACAATTTGCTATGGCAGGCGGTGGTACTTCATTTGTACAACCTGATGTAAACTCTAGCATAGGTATTGGTAGCTCTGGTAACTCTCGTTCTATTCTAGGACTTAGCATGGATTGCTTAGGTGAAACGGGTTTAGGTCCTATTGACCTGGCTCCATTTGGTGACCTTACCATATTTGATCCGGCTAATGCAGTTGGAGCAAACGGACCTTTCCATAACATGGGTGTACCGGGTGCAAAATCATTTCACTTAGTAACTCCTGCATTTGGTGCATGGGGCCTAGGAAATCCATTCTACTCTCGTTTTGCAAGCGACCCGGGTACTTCTACAGTTATTGGCGATGCAGTAATGGCTTCACCAACCTTCTTCAGTTTATGGATTGGAAACAATGACATATTAGGATATGCAACATCCGGTGGTTCAGGTAATGTGGGTGGCACCGATGTAAATGACATTACAGATTTACCAACCTTTAACGGCTCTATTGATGCAATCATTGCAACCATGAGTGGTACCGGTGCGGGTGGTGTAGTTGCAAACATACCCTGCATTACTTGCATTCCATTCTTTACTACTATTCCTTATAATGGTTTAGAATTAGATGCTGCAAGCGCTGCGGGATTAACGCAAGCGTATATGTTACTAGGTTTACAGTTTAGCGAAGGTGCTAATCCGTTTGTTATTGAAGATAAAGCAAGTGGTTTACCAAGATTGATAAAAGACAATGAGTATATTTTATTAAGCACACCACAAGATTCGTTAAAATGCGGAGGCTGGGGTTCAACAAAAGCTATACCATCTCAATATATCATTGATGAAACTGAATTTACAACCATTAACAATTACCGCATGGATTACAATGCAAAATTAAAATCGGCAGCAGATGCAGCCGGCTTGGCATTTGCTGATATAAGCGATTTCTTTTTTGGTGTTAGAGATGATGGATTTACATTTAATGGTAATGAAATGAGCATAGAATTTGTGAGTGGCGGCCTGTTTTCTTTAGATGGCGTGCATGGCTCTCCAAGAGGTTATGCTGCAATAGCTAATGAGATGATAAAAGCCATCAATAGCCACTATAATGCTACTATTCCGCTTATTGATGTGAATAGCAAAGACGGGATATTATTTCCCTAAACGAAATACGATAATTTGCGTAAAAAAGGTATAACATTTGATGTTATACCTTTTTTTATGACTAATAAGCAGAATTGCAGCTATAAGTCATATTAATAGTAAATTTGTACTAATTAAATAAGAATATGGATTCCCTATCGTATTTGAGCAATGCAGACCCCGCATTAATTGACAATTTATACCAACAATACAAGCAAGATCCCAATAGTGTTGATATAAGCTGGCGCAAGTTTTTTGAAGGATTTGAGTTTTCTAAAACCAATTTTGATGACCCGGATAGTGCCACAGCACAGCATCTGCAAAAAGAATTTAAAGTATTAAACTTGATTTTAGGGTACCGTTCGCGTGGACATTTATTCACACAAACCAATCCGGTTCGTAGCAGAAGAAAATATTATCCTGATGATAGTTTAGAAACATTTGGATTGGAAGAATCTGATTTGGATACTGTATTTCAAGCAGGTTCAGAAATTGGTTTGGGTGCAACCACATTAAGAAACATAGTTGAGCATTTAAAAGCAACGTATTGCGAAAGCGTGGGTGCAGAATACAAATACATACGTCATCCGAAAGTTGCCAAATGGTTGGAAGATAAGATGGAAGGCAGCCGAAACAGAATGGCTTTTTCTAAAAATGATAAAAAGCATATTCTACACAAACTAAACCAAGCGGTAGCCTTTGAACATTTTATCCATACCAAATTTACCGGACAAAAACGTTTCTCTTTAGAAGGTGCTGAAACGTTAATACCTGCATTGGATGCGGTAATTGAATTTGGCGCTGACTTAGGAATAAAAGAATATGTGATTGGAATGGCACACCGTGGCCGTTTGAATATACTTGCCAACATACTTAACAAAACTTACGAAGACGTCTTTTTTGAGTTTGAAGGGAAAAATTTATTTGAAGAAAGCAATATTGACGGAGATGTAAAGTATCATTTAGGTCACTCGAGCGATATTAAAACATCGAATGGTAAAGATGTGCACATGTACTTAACACCAAATCCATCGCACCTGGAAGCAGTTGACCCGGTGGTGCAGGGAATTGTTCGTGCAAAAATTGATAACAAGTACGATGGAGATGAAAATCAAATTGCTCCCATATTAATACATGGGGATGCTGCCATTGCCGGACAAGGTGTGGTGTATGAAGTAATTCAAATGTCTTTATTAAAAGGATACCGTACCGGTGGAACTGTGCACTTGGTTATTAATAACCAAATTGGTTTTACTACCGACTATAAAGATGCACGTTCAAGTACGTATTGTACCGATGTAGGCAAAGTAACTTTATCTCCGGTATTCCATGTAAATGGAGATGATGTGGAAGCATTAATCTATACGATTAAACTGGCTATGGAGTACAGACAAACATTCCATAGAGATGTATTTATAGATATACTGTGTTACCGTAAGTATGGACATAATGAAGGAGATGAGCCGCGCTTTACACAACCTTTATTATACAAGGCCATTGCGAAACATGATAATCCAAGGGAGATTTATCACCAAAAGTTATTGGAAGAAGGAAGCATTAGTGAAGCAGATAAAAAAGCAATGGAAAAAGAGTTTAAAGAAATGCTTGAAGTTTCTTTAGACACTGCAAAGAAAAAATCGAAAGGCAGTGGACTGGAATACAAAGACAGCGCCTGGAAAGAATTGCAATTTCCTGTGGATAAAGATTTTGAACAATCACCCGATACCGGGTTCAATAAAAAGAAACTTAAAGCAATTGCTGAGCAAATAACTTCTTTGCCCGAAGACATTCAATTCTTTAAGAAAACGTTGCGCTTGTTTAATGCAAGAAAGAAAATGATTGAGGGGGATGGGAAGTTTGACTGGGCAATGGGTGAGCTTTTA
>JABDLV010000096.1 GCA_013001815.1 Bacteroidia bacterium | reverse complement strand
ATTCACTTTATCAATATCTATTTCCGGAAATATGATTTGCTCTGTAATTCCAATTGTGTAATTACCTCTTCCATCAAAACCTCCATCTTTAACTCCTCTAAAGTCACGAATACGTGGTAACGAAATTGAAATTAAACGGTCTAAAAATTCATACATAGAACTTTTTCTAAGTGTAACTCTTGAACCAATTGCAACTCCTTTACGAAGTTTAAAGTTTGATATATCTTTCTTAGAGTTAGTTGGTACTGCTTTTTGTCCTGCAATCACACTCATTTCACTCAATGCAGCTTCAACTAATTTTTTATCATTAACAGCATCTCCAACTCCTTGGTTTAAGCAGATTTTAGTAAGCTTTGGAACCTGCATAACATTCTTGTAGTTAAACTTCTCTTTTAGATTTTTAACTATTTCATCGTTATACTTGTCTCTTAATCTTGGCGTGTATCCCATTATTTTATCACCTCCCCTGATTTTCTCGCGAAGCGAACTAGTTTTCCGTTTTTATCTCTTTGTCTTCCAACACGTGTTACTACCCCTTCTTTAGGGTCAACTAACATCACGTTAGAAATATGTATAGGTGCTTCTTGTTTTACAATTCCTCCTTCAGCATTATCTGCATTTGGCTTTGTAGCTTTTGAAACAACGTTTACTTTCTCTACTAATACTTTTCTCTTCTTAAGCTGAACATCTAAAACTTTACCACGTTGACCTTTACTTACTCCCGTAATTACTTCAACCTGGTCGCCCTTTTTAATTTTAATCTTAGGCTGCTTATTTTTCTTTCTTTCCATTTTTATAATACTTCAGGTGCTAGTGAAATAATTTTCATAAACTGTTTTTCACGCAACTCACGGGCAACCGGACCAAAAATCCTTGTACCTCTTAATTCATCAGTAGCAGTTAAAAGAACAACAGCATTATCATCAAAACGAATGTATGAGCCATCTTTTCTTCTAACTTCTTTTTTAGTTCTTACAACTACAGCACGGGTAACAATTCCTTTTTTAACATTACCAGCCGGCATTGCCTGCTTAACAGACACTACAATTTTATCGCCAACAGAAGCATATCTTCTTCTTGTACCACCAAGTACTCTTATACACTGTACTTGTTTTGCTCCGCTATTGTCGGCTACGTTTAATCTTGATTCTTGCTGTATCATAACTTTGTTCTAAATAATTTGAACAGTTTTTATTTTGCTTTTTCAATTACTTCAACCAATCTCCAGTTTTTGCTTTTGCTTAGAGGTTTAGTTTCCATTATTCTAACTCTATCACCAATTGTACACTCATTCTTTTCATCATGAGCCATAAACTTGCTAGACTTCTTAATGAACTTACCGTACATGGGATGCTTTACTTTCATCTCAACGCTTACAGAAATGGACTTGTCCATTTTATTACTGGTTACAATGCCAATTTTTTCTTTACGTAAATTTCGTAGCGTACTCATTCTTATTTATTATCCTTTGTTTCTTTAGTTTCTGCCATTTTTCTCCCTTTTAATTCCGTTTCTAAACGCGCAATAAATCTGCGTGTCGTTTGCAACTGCAACGGATTTTCAAGAGGTGAAACTGCATGGTTTAATTTCATGCGTTTCCAGTTTTCTCTTTCTTCTTTTATTCTATCTACAATTTCGTCTGTAGTTAGTTCTTTTACTATTGATGCTTTCATAACTAGTCTACGTAATCGTTTCTAACAACAAATTTGGTTTTAATCGGTAATTTTTGAGCAGCTAAACGCAATGCTTCTTTTGCAACATCTCTTGGTACTCCCTCTGCTTCAAAAATTATTTTACCCGGTTTTACTACTGCTACCCACAATTCCGGAGATCCTTTACCCTTACCCATTCTTACCTCTGCAGGCTTTTTAGTAAGTGGCTTATCAGGAAATACTCTAATCCAGATTTGTCCTTCTCTTTTCATATAACGAGTTACAGCAATACGAGCAGCTTCTATTTGTCTACTTGTTAACCATGTAGTCTCCAAAGATTTTAATCCAAATGAACCAAAGCAAATTTGATGTCCTCGCATGGACATCCCTTTTGCTTTCATCTTCTGCTGCTTTCTAAACTTTGTTTTTTTAGGCTGTAACATTATTACTGTTTTATTTTACTCTTTACTTATTCGATTTTTTTCCTCTGCCTCTCATTGGCTCACGAGATTTTCCTTTACCTCCACTAGCCATTCCCACATTAGGTGAAAGATCTCTTTTACCGTAAATCTCTCCTTTGCAAATCCAAACTTTAACACCAATTCTTCCATACGTTGTATGTGCTTCAGTTAAAGCGTAATCTATATCCGCTCTAAATGTGTGCAAAGGAATTCTTCCTTCTTTATACCCTTCAGAACGTGCAATCTCAGCTCCACCTAATCTACCAGACACTTGTGCTTTAATTCCTTCTGCTCCCATTCTCATAGATGATGCAATAGCTGTTTTAATTGCTCTTCTAAAAGAAATTCTTGCTTCAATTTGTCTTGCAATACTTTCACTTACTAACTGAGCATCTAACTCAGGTCTTTTTATTTCGAAGATGTTTATTTGAACATCTTTTTTTGTAATCTTTTTTAACTCCTCCTTAATCTTATCAACTTCTTGTCCGCCTTTTCCAATTACAATACCCGGACGTGCCGTATTAATGGTAACAGTAATAAGCTTTAAAGTTCTTTCAATAATAATTTTTGAAACACCACCTTTTGCTAAACGTGCATATAGGTACTTTCTAATTTTTTCATCTTCAACTAACTTATCAGCATAATTTTTACCACCATACCAATTCGATTGCCAGCCTCTAATGATGCCTAACCTATTGCCTGTTGGATGTGTTTTTTGTCCCATTAATTATTTTTAGTCTTTATTAATCTTCAGTTTCTTCTATTTCTTCCTCTTCTACTTCAACATCTTCTATCACTTCTTCAACTTCATTATAGTTACCTAAATAAAGCGTAACGTGATTAGAACGTTTTCTTATTCTGTGTGCTCTACCTTGTGGAGCAGTTCTTAATCTTTTTAAAGCTCTTCCACCATCAACAAAAATTTCACTTACAAACAGATCTTGATCATCCATTCTTAATGTTTCGTTTTTGTTTTCCCAGTTACGCATTGCACTCAACAATAATTTTTCTACCCTCTTAGATGCCTCTTTCTTGCTATGCTTAAGCATATCAAGAGCCGGCATAACTCTTTGCCCACGTATCATATCTGCAACTAAGCGCATTTTACGTGGCGATGTTGGTACATTTCTAAGTGAAGCAAACGCTTGCGTTTTTTTCCACTCTTTGTAGTCTTCTGCGGCTAATCTTTTTCTTGCACCCATGATTATTTTGCTGCTTTATCTTTTTTAGCTCCTGAATGACCTCTAAATGTGCGGGTTGGTGAAAACTCACCAAACTTATGTCCCACCATATTTTCAGTTACATATACAGGAATAAATTGTCTACCATTATGCACTGCTACAGTATGACCAACAAAGTCAGGAGAGATCATAGATCTTCTTGACCATGTTTTAATTGTCTTTTTCTTTTTTGATTCATTCATTTCAAGAATTTTCTTCTCTAGTTTGAAATCAATAAAAGGTCCTTTCTTAAGTGATCTAGCCATAGCAGCTTTTTTCTATTTTACTTTTTCTTTTTTCTTGCGATTATATACTTGTTCGAGTGCTTTTTAGGAGCACGCGTTTTTAATCCTTTAGAGTAAACTCCGTTTCTGTTACGAGGTTGACCACCTGATGATCTTCCTTCACCACCACCCATTGGGTGATCTACCGGATTCATAGCCACACCTCTAACTCTTGGCCTACGTCCCAACCACCTGCTCTTTCCTGCTTTTCCAAGTCTTTGTTGGTTATGTTCTGCATTACTCACAGTTCCAATGGTTGCCATGCAGTTAACTAAAACCATTCTAGTTTCACCTGATGGCAGTTTTAATGTAGCGTATCTTCCTTCTCTTGCTTGCAATTGTGCATATGATCCTGCACTTCTTGCCATCTTCGCTCCTTGTCCAGGTCTTAATTCAATGTTATGAATCAATGTACCTAAAGGAATATTTTTTATTGATAAACAGTTGCCAATCTCAGGCCCTGCTTTATCTCCACTTAAAATCGTTTGGTCAACCTTTAATCCGTTTGGTGTAATTATATATTGCTTATCACCATCTGCATAGTTTATAAGTGATACCCATGCAGAACGTGTTGGATCATACTCAACTGTTTTTACTGTACCAGGTACACCATGCTTACTTCTCTTAAAGTCAATAACACGAACCTTTTTTCTAAAACCACCACCAATGTAGCGCATGGTCATTTTTCCGGTATTGTTTCTACCACCAGTTCTTCTCTTAGCAACTAGTAAAGGCTTATGAGGTTTTGAAGCACCACTTAGTTCCTCAAAACTATTGATCTTCATGCCTCTTTGGCCGGGTGTTGTTGGTTTTATTTTTCTTACTGGCATTGTCTTATTAAATTATACAGCTGCAAAGAAATCAATGGTATCCCCTTCTTTCAATGTAACTACTGCTTTTTTAAATGCTTTCGTTCTTCCTTTTTGTAACATGGTTTTAGTAGAACGTAGTCTGATTTTACCCTTGTAATTCATGGTGTTTACAGAAACAACATTCACATCATACATATCTTCAACAGCCTTTTTTATTTCAATTTTGTTGGCTCCCGGATGTACAATAAAACCATAGCGATTTAATTTTTCGCTGATGGCTGTCATCTTTTCACTAATAAGTGGTTTGTGTAAAATGTTCATTAAGCCAATATTTTATCAATAACCGGTAACGCGCCTTCGCACACTACCAATTCTTGTGCATTTAATATATCATATGTACTAATACCTGTAGCAGAAACTACTTTTGTACCCGGAACATTTCTAGATGCCAAGTACAAATTTTGATTTGCACCAGATGTAACAACCAAAGTTTTAGAATCTAATATTTTCATATTATTCAATATGTCTATGTAGCTCTTAGTTTTTGGTTCATCTAAATTTATGTCCTCTACTACTGTAATATTTTTATC
>JABDLV010000084.1 GCA_013001815.1 Bacteroidia bacterium | reverse complement strand
GTTCTGCATTAATTCGGTCAAAGGTCTTTCTAGACAAGTAAATCTCGCCCCTAACCTCAAATTCTTTAGGATAGTCTTTACCATTCAATTGCAATGGAATGCTTTTGATGGTTTTTACATTTGGCGTTACATCATCTCCCTGTGTTCCATCCCCTCTGGTAATTGCTTGCGCCAGAAATCCATCCTTATATCGAATCCCAATAGCTACACCATCAAATTTTAATTCGCATACATACTCATATTTTCTTTCTATCAATTTTTGAACACGCTCATCAAAATCAGCCAGTTCTTCTTTACTGTAAGTATTACCCAATGACATCATTGGATATTTATGCTTAACCGTTGGGAAATTTTTAGTGACCTCACCACCTATTCGCTGAGAAGGAGATGCAGGAGATAGAAATTCTGGAAATTGTTTTTCCAGTGCAATGAGTTCTTCTAAAAGTTTATCATAATCAAAGTCACTGATAACTGGCTGGTCAAGTACATAATATTTATAGTTATGCGCTTGCAACTCCTTGCTCAATTTGTCAATCCTTTTCTTTGCCTCTGCTTTGGTCATTACACGTTTTCTAAAAGAGTGATAAAAATAAGAAAAGGCATGGTATTCTCAGACTAATTTAGCCCGAATCATGCGATCTTTATCGGCTAAATCCTTCTTGATTTCAATCTCTTGAAAGCCTTTTTGCCCTAGCATTTCAGCTATTTGATTGGCATAATCCTCATAAATTTCAAAATACAAAAAACCGGGCCTTTGCAGGGCTTGCATTGCATAGTCTGAAATTCTATTATAAAATAGTAATGCATCCTCATTAGGGACAAATAATGCCAGATGTGGCTCAAATGCTTTTACGTTTTTATGCAAAGACTCCTTGTCTTTTATAGGCACGTATGGAGGATTAGAAACAATAACATCATACTTTGAGTCTATAGCTTTATCCTCTAGAATATCATTTAACAAAAACTCCACATCCACTTTATTGATTCTTGCATTTTCCTTAGCCACTTCCAATGCACCTTCTGAAATATCCATCGCACTTACACTGACACTCGGCAAGCTATGTTTAAACGAAATCGGAATAATTCCCGAACCGGTTCCAATATCTAAAATCGAACTATTAGCTTTTGGATCATCATCTAAAATCCATTGAACTAATAATTCTGTTTCGAGTCTTGGAATTAACACACTTGCATTCACCTTAAAATTCAATCCAAAAAATTCTGTTGAACCTAACACATATTGCACAGGTTTACCACCTTTTAGTTGGTCTAAGTAATCGATTAGCGTTTTTTCTGTGTCATTTCCCAGCTCCTCTTTTTCATTCAAAATCAACTGTGCTTTATCATAGTTCAACACATGCATTAAGACCAAATTCGTTATCGATTTGGCCTCATTTGAGGAATAAATCGATGCAAGCTCCCCTTTATAAAATGTTGAAATTGATTTAATGCTGTGCATAAGAGGCTTAAATTAAAAAATGTATTTTTAATCGCTTTATTATGCCAAGCAAACATCAAAAATACATGCAACGTTGCCTTCAACTAGCTTCATTGGGCTTAGGAAAGGCACAACCTAATCCCATGGTTGGTAGTGTAATTGTACATGATGATAAAATTATAGGCGAAGGATTTCACAAACAATTTGGAAAGGCTCATGCAGAAGTGAATGCCATCAAATCCGTAGTGCAAAAAGAACTCTTACAAGAAAGCACATTATATGTAAATCTGGAACCTTGTTCACACTATGGAAAAACACCGCCTTGCAGTGAAGCAATTATAAAACATAAAATTCCTAAAGTGGTTATTGGTATGGCCGACCCAAATACTTCTGTGCATGGCAATGGCAGAGATATCTTGAAAAAACATGGCGTGGATGTGAGTATTGGAATATTAGAAAGGGAATGCAAACTATTAAACAAAAGATATCTCACCTTCTTGAAGCAAGACAGACCTTATATCATATTAAAATGGGCACAAAGTGTAGACGGCTTTATTAGCAAGGCACCAGGCAAGTGGCAAAAAAGTGAAAAGAATAAAATTTACTGGATTAGCAATACAGTATCGAGAGTGTATGTGCATAAGTGGAGAACAGAAGAACAAGCCATTATGATTGGTACCAACACAGCAAAAATTGATAATCCAAAATTAAACGTTCGTGGATGGAAAGGAAAAAATCCGGTACGCGTGGTAATAGATAAAGACCTGCGATTACCAAAAACCCTAAACATTTTTAAAAAGGATGTTAGAACATTGGTTTTTACAGGAAAAGACAAACCATCTGTTAAAAATTTAGAATATGTTCAAATTAATTTTGACAAAAAACCGCTGAAGCAAATATTGAAACATTTGCATTCCATCAATATACAATCTATTATTATTGAAGGAGGATATCAATTATTGAACTCTTGTATAGAACAAAATTTATGGGATGAAGCCAGAGTGTTTATCGGCCAAACGCCTATAGGCAAAGGATTAGAAGCACCCATCTTAACCGATGGCTACAAAAGCAGAATGAATATTAACAATGACCAATTATTGATTTACGAAAACAGCCAATAAGAAATGAGCATATTCATCATACTTAGCATACTAAGTTCATCGGTTCTATTTCTTATCCTTAAGTCATTAGCTACCTGGAGGATCAACAACTTTCAGGGCATTGTCATTAACTACTACACTGCTGCCCTGCTTTCATTTTTATTCAGTTTAGACAATAACATTGAAAATTTACACCGGTTACCGGAGTTTGCACACGTTAGTATAGGCATAGGATTTTTATTCATTATCATTTTTATGGTGATGGCACTCACCACTCAAAAAATAAGCATAGCCATTACATCTGTGGCATCTAAAATGTCATTAGTAATACCTATTGTGGTGAGTATAATGGTGTACAATGAAAAAGTAAATGCGAAAATAATAGCAGGTATTGTGCTAGCAGTACTTTCAGTTTACCTGGTAAGCAAACCAAGGCATGCCGAAAAGGCAAAAAGTATGACTTGGAAACTAGCCATGCTTCCCATTATCCTATTTATAGGAAGCGGAGTGATTGACACAGCCATGAAATACTCTCAACAATTTGTTATTCCCGATGGTTGCAGAGAATTATTTACTGCTACTTTGTTCTTTACCGCTGCAGTTTTCGGAACCATTAAAATGCTTACGGATTCCAAAACCCGTGTAAATTTTGGCTGGAGAAGTGTTGGCGCAGGAGTACTACTTGGTATTCCGAATTTCTTTTCCATTTTCTTTTTACTAAAAGCACTGGAGTATGTTCCCAATAAAAGTGCCATTGTATTTTCTGTGAACAATACCGGTATTGTATTATTTTCTGCCGTACTCGCCTACTTCGTATTTAGAGAAAAGCTTAGTCTGGTAAACATGTTTGGAATTGCTATCGCCATTACTTCAATATTCTTATTAAGTTAATGAGCACCTACAAAACCATAAGTAAAGATGCGGAAGGTTTGTACAAAGAAAAAGGGAGCAAATTTATTGCCTACGCTTCACGAGTTGAAAATGAAGAAGAAGCTAAATCTTTTTTAGAACGAATTAAAAAAGAGCATAATAGTGCTAGGCATCACTGCTATGCATATCGATTTGGTGCAAGCGGTGATTTATATAGAGCGAATGATGATGGGGAACCCGGAAACACAGCCGGCAAACCAATACTCGGACAATTGCTATCTTATGAAGTTAGCGATGTAATGCTTATTGTAGTTCGGTATTTTGGTGGTACTAAATTAGGTGCCTCCGGTTTAATTACGGCTTACAAAAGTGCGGCAGCAGATGCCTTAAGCCATGCAGATATTATAGAAATCACCGAGCAAACTAAATTCATAGTAGAATTTAACTACGCATTAACCGGTGATGTTATGCGCTTTTTAAGCAGTGTAGAAGGACAAATAGTAGATGAAGAACACGGAGAAAAATATGAACTAACATTTTCTGTTCCTTTGGATGACAAAAACAAAGTGGAAAAATTGTGGAACAGCAACCATAACTTAAATACAAATTGTAAATTATTGAATACATAATATGAGTTATAAATTATTAGAAAAACTAGTAGAAGTGCATGCGCCCGCAGGGGAAGAAGAAAAAATGACGGAGTTCATTTTAAATTACGTGAAGAAGAACAGTAAAAAATGGAAGGCCAAACCAAAGGTATACTCCGGTAAAGGATTTCAAAACTGTGTAGTTTTGGTTTTTGGTAAACCAAAAGCGGCTGTGTACGCACATTTAGATTCTATTGGATTTACCGTAAAGTACAACAAGGAGATTGTAAAAATTGGCGGACCCAGAACCAAAAACGGATATAAACTGGTTGGAACCGATAGTAAGGGTGTAGTGGAATGCACATTAAAAATTGACAAGAAAAATGAGAAGTTTGTTTACGTTAATAAAAGAGAAATTGACCGTGGCACTACCCTCACCTTTAAACCCAATTTTAGGGAAACAAAAACATATGTGCAATCACCATACATGGATAACCGCTTAGGGGTGTATAATGCATTGCGTTTGTGCGAAACCATTAAAAATGGAGCAATCGTTTTTTCTTGTTGGGAAGAACATGGTGGTGGTGCAGTTGGTTACCTTGGTAAATTTCTTTACGAAAAACACAAAGTGAGCAAGGCACTCATTTCTGATATTACCTGGGTAACCGAAGGGGTAATGCATGGAAAAGGTGTTGCGGTTTCCTTACGTGATTCAGGATTACCTCGAAAATTATATACAGATGAAATAAGAAGCATATTAGATACAAGTAAAGTTACTCACCAATTAGAAGTGGAAAGTGCAGGAGGAAGTGATGGAAATGAATTGCAAAAGTCTCCGTACCCTATTGATTGGTGTTTTGTTGGCGCACCCGAAAGCAATGTACACTCACCGGATGAGAAAGTGCATAAGAAAGACATTGATAGTATGCTGAAGGCCTATCAGGTGTTGATGGAGAAAATAAAATAAATTTTTTTATTTACATTTAATCGTTCAATTCAATAGAAACTTTGTTTTTCTTTTGATAATTCTTTGACCTAAACAATTCGTACAAATGAATGCATTTTTCACATTTGTTTTTCAATATAATTAACCCACTAATATTAATTGCCATGAAATTTTTCAAATTTTCTCTCATTCTATGTAGCGTATTTTTTATTCAACCTTCGTTTGCACAAAAAACCATTAAAGAATATGTAAATAAAAACGACAGCAAAAAACTAGATAAAGCTATTTTAGTCGACTTCATGAGTCAGCCTGCAACCGGTAAGTCATTTAGAGATGGGCATGGCAAAGGGCCATATTTTAATTCTAAAGAGCAACTGCCTAAAAAAGTTGCATTAATTACATTTCATATTAATGATTATGGTGTTTCATACTCCAATGATTATGGCTACACCAGAGTTACAACCTATATAAGTGTCACAGAGAGTGGTGGTAACCAGATTGCCAGCGCCATGCATAATCAAACGATAGAGAATTTAAAAAAGAAATTCGCTGAGAATAGAGCTACCTTACTCACTCCCAAAGAATTTTTAGATACACCGGAAAAGAAAGATTATTATTATAATCAGTTTCAACCAACTGTTTCTAAAATAGGTAAATTCTTAAGCAATTTTGAAAACAGGGCTACAGATATTTCTGTATGTGCCGATGATTACCGTTATTTTGATATGGGTGCTGCATTTGATTATTTAAGATCTGAATCTCTTGGCTCTGAATTAGCTGAAAAATTAGAGGTGGATGCAGTATTGAGTATTGGCATTGTAATACAAACTCAAAAAAAAGAAGCTTATGTGCGTACATTTAAAATGGCATTGCACGGACCAAACCCCATTCCTAAAGAAGACAAAAAATATGTAGGACAAAAAACGGGAGTTGGCTATTACAATGGACAGATTTATTCCGGAGCAACTTTTGCATTCAAAAAACCGATTCCTGCTATAACATTAGGCAAAAATGAAATTACAGGAATGGATTTTGATGGATTGGAAGTGATCTTTGATGAATTCATTGCCAA
>JABDLV010000079.1 GCA_013001815.1 Bacteroidia bacterium | reverse complement strand
CTATAGAATTAATTTCTTTTACCGGTGAGTATTTAGAAGACAGAGTATTACTGAATTGGAGCACCGCAACTGAAATCAATAACGATTACTTTACTATTGAAAGAAGCAGGGATGGATTAAATTTTGAACCTATTGGATTTGTTGATGGAGCGGGTTACAGCACACAATTACTAAATTATAAATTTGAAGATGTTGAACCATTAGAGGGTACTACCTACTACCGTATAAAACAAACGGATTATAATGGAGATTTTACTTATAGTAAAATTATTTCTATTAAAAGAACATTTAAAAACACACCTGGAATCCAATCACTTTATCCTAATCCCGTTAAGGACAATCTATATGTTACATATAAATTAAAATTAAAATTAAATGAAAATGCGAAACTAAGATTGTTAAGTGTTACAGGTACGGTTTTGAATGAATATATTTTAGATGAATCTGTTTCAGTACAACAAATTGATTTGTCTGATTTGCAAAAAGGAGTTTACTTGTTGCATTTTGAATCAAATGGTGCAGTTCAAATCGAAAAATTTATCAAGCTCTAAAGTCTTTATAATTTAAATTGTACGCCTCTTTTTCTTAAGTTCCTGTGAATCAGGTTTTGTCATAATCTCAATTAGAACCCATTTTTCAATGTTTTTGGCAAATAGGCTCAATCCTGTTGCGAAATTCTTGCTTCAACACTCATAATATGTGATATTTGTATATATAATTAACTAATTTTAAGAGAAATACATAGGATAATTACACTTTTTATTTAATACTTTTTTCCGACCAGAAATAGCTTTTTATCTTTTTTTAAAACCCCATATAACTATGCGTTATTTGCTTGTTATTAAATTACTTGTCATACTATTTATATTTTGCGATTTGGTAAACTGCATGGAAGCAATAAGTCAAAGCAATACCCCATGTAATTGTACAACGAGATGGACAAGAGGAGCACACTGGAATGCTGACGGAACAATTAATGATAACAATAATGCTCCTAGTCCATACGGAATAATTAATTGTGGAAGTTCAGGGCAAGCACAAACAAAACTGAAACCGGTTTTAGGTTGTACATACGATTCTATTGCATTTAATATTGATGTCTCAACAATTGATTGCTTCGACCCAAGCACAGGTTCAATAGTTTATCCACTAAATCCAACAAATGGTGAGCCTATAATCTGGTTAAATTTTGATGTAAGACCTTTAGCCGGATATTTTCAAATTCAAATTAATGATAATTCAAATGATAATATAGCATGGGCATTATACCATTCTACAGTTATAACCAATGGAGTACTAGCTAATCCAAATTTAGCATTATCTGATTCAATTAGTGGGTCCTGTTCATCACTTTCACTTGTTGCCGGTGGTGTAGAAAGTTCCAACACATGGAATACGTTACCTGTTCCTAATTTTGTTAATACCACTAATTATTATTTGGCAATTTGGGATCAGGGTGCAGATGGCCATTTATGGGTTAATAATTTTAAGGCTCGTTATGGATGTGGCGATGCCCAAATACCAAATGTGTTGTGTTTTTTAGAAACAGGAAACCCCTATATTCAGGTATACCCAACCGAAAATATTTATTCAGTTAAAATCCCTGTTACTGGAATTAACAATGAGTTATATGCATATGATCCTAATTCAATTAATGCAAATGGACTATCCAGTTCGGTGTGCTTAACTAATCTTGGCGAAGCGAATCCACACCTTTTTGATACGCTTATATTAGACTATAATTTTAACGATGACTATTCAATAACTGTGTTTAGTGCGGGTGATAGTATAACCCCTGTTAGTGTAACTCCTGATACATTATGTCATTTACCTTATAACACGGGAGATTGCAGGGCAACATTTATTGGTTCTGGCACTGCCTTACCTATAGGGCTGGTAAGTTTTTCAGGAAATTCATCAAATGAAAGGATTCAACTTTTGTGGGCAACGGCCACGGAAACCAACAATGATTATTTTACCGTAGAAAAAAGCAGTAACAAAATTAATTTTGAACCGATTGGATTTGTAAAAGGAGCAGGAAATAGTAACCAATTATTAAACTATTCATTTGAAGATAATAATCTACAAGAGGATGTCAATTACTATCGTTTAAAGCAAACAGATTTTAATGGTGATTATACATTTAGTGAAATCATTCAGATTGAAACTAAAGATAAGCAGAGCTTAGCCATTCAGAACTTATACCCAAACCCAGTAGTTGATAAACTATTTATTTCATTAAGTCCATCTATAACTAATACCAAACTGCAAATCACAAATATTACAGGAGCAATAGTCTATGAGCAAGTTGTTAATGGAAATGTAGGTAGCACTTTTTCAATTAACACAAGTTCCTATCCTAAAGGAATTTACTTTTTACGAATACTAAATAGTGATTTGCCTGGCACCACCAAGAAAATTATTATTCAGTAATTTAGATTATCAAATTCCCGGAATTTATCCCACCTCAGTCTCAATTTTTAATGATTTATGGCTGCTTACGTTTAAGGGTTTAAAACAGTATTGTTTTGCCAAGCCTATAATACTATCAACAATAGTAATTGCGGGCATTTGCCGTGATGTACCCTTAATTTCTCTGGGTTGCCACAATACAATATCTTATTGAATCAGTCAGCTTGTTTCAAATAATTTAATCGCTTTATCTTATCCTCGGATGACAATTTATTTTATAAAATACTGAATTTCAAGCGTTTATTATTTTAAGAAAGTTGATCTTAAGAAATCCAATAAGTATGTTAACAATAATTTACCTTTGGACAATGATTAGTTAGCTGAAAATTAGCAATTTAGAGGAGGTGTTTTTATATTAGCTAAGTCAGAATACAGTCTATTTTAGCTTATTTAAAAACCCTAATTAAAACAACATGTTAAAAATTAAAAAGTACTAGTTATCCCCGTTATGTTTAATCCATTGATGAGTACTGAATTAATCTTACAATTGAATAATTCATTATTAACCCTCAACCTAAACCCCCATTATGGATTCTTATTACGCTCAAAAGAATTTAAGTCAAGTGCTATGTGCATTTGTAAATCCAATTATTAAAAGCTTCTTTTTAATAATTCTGTTTCTATCAATTAATTACAATTCACTGTATAGTCAGTGTACAGAACTTCCTGTAGGCTGGGAAAACGTAGTGTTAAATGAGGTTACAGGTGACGGTGGTAATATTGACTCTAGAAATGATGCTATAGTTGAATTGGCGGGACCTCCCGGAACCGACATAGGAGGATGGGTTGTTACTAATGGAGAGTGGGCAGTTGTTTTACCTTTAGGAACAATAATACCTGCTGATGGTGTTTTTCTTATTGGTTGCGAAATTGGTGCTAATGGACCTGGCGGAATCGGATCATATGCAGGTTTAGATAATGGATTATCATGCGGAGAA